>NZ_WWIA01000258.1 GCF_009870065.1 Streptomyces sp. SID5785
GATCCGTCGCCCGCGCGGGACGGGCCCGGTGCGCCCGCCGCGAGGTCGCCCCGCGCCGCGTCCTGGCCCGGCGACGAGTTCTTCGGGGCGCGCTCGCTCACCGGGACGGCCAGGGTGCCGACCGGTTTCGCCCGGTCCGCCGCGGCGAACCCCCAGTCGAGCAGGGCGGCCGTCTCCTCGTACACGGCCTCGTAGCCGGACTCGGGGTGCATGACGGTGACGATCAGGGTGCGGTCGCCGCGGGTGGCGGCGCCGGTGAAGGTGTTGCCGGCGTTCGTGGTGTAGCCGTTCTTGACGCCGATCAGGCCCTCGTACGGGGGCACGCCCTGGCCGGTGAGCAGCCGGTCGGTGTTCTGCAGCTGGAAGGTCTTGCCGCCGCCGGCCGGAAAGTCGGCGGTCCTGGTGGCGCAGTACGCGCGGAACGCGTCGTTCTTCAGCCCGGCGTGGGCGAAGAGCGTGAGGTCGTACGCGGACGAGACCTGACCGGGGTGGTCGAACCCGTCCGGGCTGACCACCCGGGTGCTGTCGGCGCCCAGTTCCTCGGCGCGGGCCTGCATCTCCTCGACGGTCTTGGCCACGCCGCCGTTCATGGCGGCGAGGACGTGCACCGCGTCGTTCCCGGACCGCAGGAAGACGCCCTGCCACAACTGCCGGACCGTGTAGGTGGTGCCGGCCTGGATGCCGACGAGGCTGGAGCCCGCAGGGATGCCGGCCAGGTCCGCCGCGGTCACCTTGTGCTTCTCGTCCGTGCCGAAGCGGGGCAGCACGGTGTCGGCGAAGAGCATCTTCAGGGTCGACGCGGGCGGCAGGGCGCGGTGTGCGCCGGACGCGGCGAGGACCGCGCGGCTGCCGTGGTCGGCGACCAGCCAGGCCCGCGCGTTGAGCCGCGGCAGTCTCGGAGTGCCGGACGCGGCGGTGGCGCGGGGCGCGGGCAGGGCGAGTGCGGTGGTCGCGCCGAGACCGATGCCGAGGGCGGCGCGACGGCTGAACTGCTGGGATGCGGTGGTGCCGGGCATCCCGCGAACGTACAGGTGAAAGCTGAGGTAAAGAACGGCGGGTGGTTCCGGCCGAGGGGCAGTGCGTGTCAGGGGCCCGTGAGCGCCGAGGGGCCGCGCGTGTCAGGGGTCTGTGCGCGTCATCCCCGGAAGGAAGTCGATGAACAGTTCGTGCACCTCGAGCACGAGCGGTCGCAGGACCCGGAAGCGGGCGAGGGCCACGCCGCGTGTCGTCAGCCGGGCGCCGCGCTCGGCGAGCCGCCTGCTGCGTTCACGGCCCTCCGAGCTGTCGAAGACCCAGTAGAGGACCAGTCCCATCTGGGACAGCCACATCAGTTCGGGGAGGATCTCGGCCAGCTCGGCCGGGACCTTGGCCTTCGATCCGGCGAGGACCTCGCGGTGGACGGAGATCGCGGCCTCGCGGGCGTGCTCCGACTCCGCGGAGAACGGGCTGAGCGGTGAGTCCGGATCCGCCGCGTTCTTGAAGAACTGGGCGGCGAACTCGTGGTACGGCTCCGCGATCTCCAGCCAGACCCGCAGCACTCCGGCGAGCCGCGCCTGCAGGTCGGTCTCGGAGTCGAGCACGGGCCGGACCGCCGCCTGGTGCTCGGCGGCGATCCGGTCGTAGAACCCCTGGATCAGGTGTTCCTTGCCCGCGAAGTAGTAGTACGCGTTCCCGACGGAGACTCCGGCCTCCTGGGCGATGGCCCGCATGGTGGTCTTGTCGTAGCCCCGCTCCCGGAACAGGCGCATCGCCGTCTCCAGGATCAGGGCCCGCGTCTGCTCGCTCTTCGCGGGCTTGTCCGTGCTCCTGCGCCGGACGGCCCCGGGTTCTTCTGTCGCCACGGGTGCGAGCCTAATCGTCCGTGCGGCAGCCGCTGTCGCAGGACGGCGCTTCGCCGTCGTACCCGTAGGCCTCCTGGAACCAGGTGCCGGGCGCGGCCGGTGTGTGGACCCAGCCGTCCTGCGGGTGGTACGTCCAGCCGTCCGCGCGCCGGTACACGCCCCCGCCGGCCAGGCGCTCGCGGTGCAGTTCGCGGTACTTGGCGGCGCCGAGCACGATCTGCTTCGCGACCTTCATGCCCGCCGGGGTGGTCATCCGGTGCGCGGTGGCGCGGTGGGCGCGCAGGGCCCACATGCACACGATCCACGCGGACGGGCCGCGGTAGATCTGTCCGCCGTCCCCGACGACGGTGATGTCGCCGAGGGTCGCGGCGTGGTCGATGCCCGGGTAACGGGCGCGGGCCGCCGCCGAGCCCGCGGGCACGAAGTCCAGGGGCACGAGTTGCGGCTGCCGGGCGAGCCAGCCCCGGACGAACGTGCACAGCGGGCACTCCGCGTCGAACAGGACGGTGAGCCGGCGGACCGGGACGTCCCCCCGGGCGCCCCGGGCCGCCGGCTCGGCCGTCGCCGCCACCGAGGTCACGCCCCGGCCACCGGGGCGGTCCACCCCTGCGGCGGCACCGGCGGCTGCTGCTCGCGCTCCATGACGCCGCGCCGCCGGATCTTGTTGAGGACGAAGACGTTGCCCAGGTGCATGGCGCCGAGGACGAGGAGCACCACGCCGAGCTTGGTCGACAGGGCCTCGAAGACGCCGCGGGCGCTGTCGATGGTCTCGTCGCCGCTCAGGTAGAGCGCGACGAAGCCGAGGTTGACCAGGTAGAAGCCGACCACCAGCAGGTGGTTGACCGCGTCGGCGAGCTTCTCGTTGCCGTTCAGCACGTCGGCCAGGAAGATCCTTCCGTTGCGGCTGAGCGTGCGGGCGACCCAGATGGTCAGCCCGATGCTGATGACGAGATAGACGACGTACGCGACGACTGTGAGGTCCATGCCCCACCCCTCCTTGAACGCGTTCAAAAACGCTGACAGGGATGAATGTAGACCTGTTTTTGAACACGTTCAAGCCGGGATCCGCGTACGTGACGCAGGTCTCGGGGAGGGGGATCGGCCAGGCGCGCGGCCACGGGCCGGGCAGGCATGAGTGAGGGCCCGGCTCCCTCAGGAGGCCGGGCCCTCGAACACGTGCGGCGTCAGAGACGCCTGACGACGGGACGTGTCAGTAGCGACGCGTGATCAGTGCGCGCTTCACTTCCTGGATCGCCTTGGTGACCTCGATGCCACGCGGGCAGGCGTCCGTGCAGTTGAAGGTCGTGCGGCAGCGCCACACGCCGTCACGGTCGTTGAGGATCTCCAGGCGCTGCTCGCCGGCCTCGTCGCGCGAGTCGAAGATGAACCGGTGGGCGTTCACGATCGCGGCCGGACCGAAGTACTGGCCGTCGTTCCAGAACACGGGGCAGGACGACGTGCACGCGGCGCACAGGATGCACTTGGTGGTGTCGTCGAAGCGCTCGCGGTCCTCGGCGGACTGCAGGCGCTCACGCGTCGGCTCGTTCCCCTTGGTGACGAGGAACGGCATGACGTCGCGGTACGCCTGGAAGAACGGCTCCATGTCGACCACGAGGTCCTTGAGCACGGTGAGGCCCTTGATGGGCTCGACCGTGATCGGCTTCTCGGGGTTGATGTCCTTGATGAGCGTCTTGCAGGCAAGGCGGTTCTTGCCGTTGATGCGCATCGCGTCGGAGCCGCAGATGCCGTGCGCGCACGAGCGGCGGAAGGTCAGCGTGCCGTCGACGTCCCACTTGATCTTGTGGAGACCGTCGAGCACGCGCTCCTTCGGGTCGATCTCGAGCTGGAAGTCCTCCCAGGTCGCGTCCGCGGAGACCTCCGGGTTGAACCGGCGGATGCGGAAGGTGACCGTGATGAGGTGCGAGGACGTGGAGTCCTTCTCCAGGGCCTCCAGCTTGTCCATGGTCGGAGTAGCCATCAGTACTTACGCTCCATCGGCTGGTAGCGGGTCTGGACGACCGGCTTGTAGTCGAGACGGATGGACTCGGTGCCGTCGTCGCCGACCTCGCGGTACGCCATGGTGTGGCGCATGAAGTTGACGTCGTCGCGGTTCGGGAAGTCCTCGCGGTAGTGACCGCCGCGGGACTCCTTGCGGGCCAGCGCGGAGGTCGCCATGACCTCGGCCAGGTCGAGCAGGTTGCCCAGCTCGATGGCCTCGAGCAGGTCGGTGTTGAACCGCTTGCCCTTGTCCTGGATCGCGACGTTCCGGTAGCGCTCGCGCAGCTCCGCGATCTTCTCGACCGCGGTCTTGATCGTCTGCTCGGTGCGGAACACCATCACGTTGGCGTCCATGCACTCCTGCAGCTCGTTGCGCAGGACCGCGACGCGCTCCGTGCCCGTGGAGTTGCGCAGGCGCTCGACCGTCTCCTCGACGAGCGAGGCCGGGTTCTCCGGCAGCTCGACGAAGTCGGCCTTGTGGGAGTACTCGGCGGCCGCGATGCCCGCACGACGCCCGAAGACGTTGATGTCGAGCAGCGAGTTGGTGCCGAGGCGGTTGGCGCCGTGCACGGAGACACAGGCGACCTCGCCGGCGGCGTACAGGCCGGGGACGACCGTGGTGTTGTCCGCCAGGACCTCACCCTCGACGTTCGTCGGGATGCCGCCCATGGCGTAGTGCGCGGTCGGCTGGATCGGGATCGGGTCCGTGTAGGGCTCGATGCCGAGGTAGGTGCGCGCGAACTCCGTGATGTCCGGAAGCTTCGCGTCGAGCTGCTCCGGCGGGAGGTGCGTGAGGTCGAGGTAGACGTGGTCGCCCTCGGGACCGCAGCCGCGGCCCTCACGGATCTCCGTGTAGATGGAGCGGGACACGACGTCACGGGACGCGAGGTCCTTCATGACGGGCGCGTACTTCTCCATGAAGCGCTCGCCGTCCTTGTTGCGGAGGATGCCGCCCTCACCGCGGGCGCCCTCCGTGAGAAGGATGCCCATGCGCCAGATGCCGGTCGGGTGGAACTGGAAGAACTCCATGTCCTCCAGCGGCAGACCCCGGCGGTAGCAGGCGGCCTGGCCGTCACCGGTCAGCGTGTGGGCGTTCGACGTCACCTTGAAGAACTTGCCGGTGCCGCCGGAGGCGTAGATGACCGACTTCGCCTGGAAGACGTGGATCTCGCCGGTGGCCAGCTCGTAGGCGACGACACCGGCGGACTTCTGGACGCCGTCCTCCTCGACCAGGAGCTGGTCCAGGACGTAGAACTCGTTGAAGAACTCCACGCCCTCCTTCACGCAGTTCTGGTACAGCGTCTGGAGGATCATGTGGCCCGTGCGGTCCGCGGCGTAGCAGGACCGGCGCACCGGGGCCTCGCCGTGGTTACGGGAGTGACCGCCGAAGCGGCGCTGGTCGATCGTGCCGTCCGGGGTGCGGTTGAACGGCAGGCCCATCTTCTCCAGGTCGAGGACCGAGTCGATGGCCTCCTTCGCGAGGATCTCGGCGGCGTCCTGGTCGACCAGGTAGTCGCCGCCCTTGATCGTGTCGAAGGTGTGCCACTCCCAGTTGTCCTCCTCCACGTTGGCCAGCGCGGCGGCCATGCCGCCCTGCGCGGCGCCCGTGTGGGAGCGGGTGGGGTAGAGCTTGGTCAGCACGGCGGTGCGGCTGCGCTTGGTCGACTCGATGGCCGCGCGCATGCCGGCGCCGCCCGCGCCGACGATGACGGTGTCGTACTTGTGAATCTTCACGTTCTCGCTCGCCTCGGCTTTAACGGATGTTGGGGTCGAAGGTGAAGATCACCAGCGTGCCCAGCAGGACGGTGAAGACCGTCGCGGCGTAGAGGAGCCCCTTCAGCCACAGGCGGGTCTGGGGGCGCTCGGCGTAGTCGTTGATGACGGTACGCAGGCCGTTGGCGCCGTGCAGCATCGCGAGCCACAGCATCAGCAGGTCCCAGCCCTGCCAGAACGGGGACGCCCAGCGGCCCGCGACGAACGCGAAGCCGATCTTGGAGACGCCGCCGTCGAGCACGAGCTGGATCAGCAGGTGGCCGAGGACGAGGACGACCAGGACGACGCCGGACAGGCGCATGAAGAGCCATGCGGCCATCTCGAAGTTGCCGCGGCTGCCCTTGCCGGTCTTCGAGGTGCGCTTGCGCGGCGCCTCGATGACGGGTGCCGGGTGGTCGGTGTCGTAGAGCGAGGCGCCCTCGACGGGGCCGACGCCGGACGCGGCGGAAGTCGTGTCAGTGGACATGTCTGGCCTCAGCTCCCGAAGAGTTCACGGACGGCGTGGCCGAGGACGGGGTACAGGGCCCCGGCCATCAGGACGACCCAGATGCCCACGACGGTCCAGAGCATCTGCTTCTGGTAGCGCGGGCCCTTCGACCAGAAGTCGACGGCGATGACACGCAGGCCGTTGAGCGCGTGGAAGAGGATGGCGGCGACGAGGCCGTACTCAAGGAGCGCGACGATCGGCGTCTTGTAAGTGGAAACGACGTCGTCGTACGACTCCGGGGAGACGCGGACGAGAGCGGTGTCCAGCACGTGTACGAACAGGAAGAAGAAAATGAGGACACCGGTGACTCGATGAGCCACCCACGACCACATGCCTTCCCGGCCGCGGTACAGCGTTCCAGCCGGCACGGAAGAACCCTCCGGGAGTGGGGACTGGGGCCGGCCGCCACGCGTAAGCCGATTGGATACAGCTCTGTCGGTCGGGCCCGGCCGGGTACGGTCCACCGGCCGCTCGTCATCGTATCGACGAGTTGTCGGCTTGCTCGCGCGGGGGCCACTCGTGTGATCAAACAGGCAATCAAACAGGCACGTACGGGCTATTGCCGGACTGCTCGGGACGAACCGCGCCCCGCGCGGCCGTCCGGGTGACGGGGGCGCCGCGGGCGAGCCGGGTGAGGCGTCCGCGGGCGAGTCGGCGCAGCTCGTCGGCGGCGAGGACCCGCTCTTCCTCGCGCTCGTTGCCCAGCCGGGAGCGCAGCGCGGCGAGCAGGTGGTCCAGCGCCTCGCCGGGCGCGGTCGCGTCGAGGCAGATCACGAAGGGGTGCCCGAAGCGGTCCTGGTAGGCGGCGTGCGCGGCGTCCAGCGCGGTGTAGGCCGCGGGGTGGCCGGCCGCGTCCGGCTCCAGCGGCAGTTCCTCGCGGGCCAGCGCCCCGGCGGTCTCGGCGAGCGGCAGGTCGTACGCCGCCTCGTCGGCCGCCGCGAGCAGCGCGTCGAGGTCCGGATAGGGGCGGTGGGCGGCGAGCCGGCGGGCCCAGGCCGGGCTGCCGCAGCACTGGAGCAGCGCCGCCTCGGCGTCGCCCTGCGGCAGCGCGTTGAACCGGGCGAGGCCCGTGGGGTGCTCGCGGGGTGTGGCCTGCGCGGGTATGGGCAGGCGGCCCGGAGCGTGGTGGGCGGCGGACAGCGGATGCCTCCGGCGGCGGGACGGGATCGGGTGACGGCTGGATCGGGTGACGGCTGGGATGTGTGTGCGGCTCTGTTCGGTCTGTTTGAGTCGTCACGGTAGCCAGGGGTGATTGCGGATGTCCGACGGATGCGCGAATTTCACCCGGACGGGGAGGTTTGTGTCGCGGGGTGGACCGCGCGGGGTGCTGCGCAGGCGCCCCCACCCCGTTGGGTGGATCATCGGTGGCGGGTGCGGGTCGTGTGCCCCCGGTCGTGCGCCCGCACGGCGGGGACGCACCGACGGAGGGGTCCCGCGCCCCCGAGCGGAGCGAGGGTGAGCGTGGCAGTCGAGCGGAAGGCCCTGCTGGCAGGAGGCGTCGTCGTGGTCGCCGGAGCCGTGGTGGCCGGGGTCGCCCTGTGGCCGGACGGCGGCGGGGACTCCGCCGGGTCCGCGCCGTCCGGCGGGAGATCGGCCACGTCGGTCGCCGAGAAGCCCTCGCCCAGCCGGTCGTACCCGCTGTCCTCGGCGCCGCGCACGATCCCCTCCGTGCGGGACTTCACCGCCGCGCGCGGCCCGGGCTGGAAGCCGGACGGCGGCCGGGTCCTGGTGCGGGACGCGTCGCTCGCCGACGAGGGGCGCCTGCTCGCGGACGAGCTGGGCCTGACGTACGGCGGGCGCAAGGACAAGGCGGGCGCCGGGGACGTGGAGCTGGCGCTCGGCGGGCCGCGCCGGGCCGGCCAGGAGTCGTACCGGATGACCGTCGAGGGCGGCCGGGTGCGGATCGTCGGGCCGACCGACGCCGGGGTCTTCTACGGGACGCGCACGCTCAAGCAGGAGGTGCACGGGGGCGGCACCGCGCCCGAGGGCGTCGTGGCGGACGAGCCGGCCAAGCCGCAGCGCGGGTTCATGATCGACATCGCGCGCAAGCACTTCACCGCCGACTGGATCAAGGACCGGATCCGGGAGATCGGCGACCTCAAGTACAACCAGCTCGGCCTCCACTTCTCCGACGACCAGTCCTTCCGGATCGAGTCCGACACGCACCCGGAGGTCGTCTCCTCGGAGCATCTGACGAAGGCGCAGGTCAAGGACATCCTCGCGCTCGCCGCACAGCGCCATGTGAGCGTCGTGCCGGAGATCGACTCGCCCGGACACCTCGGCGCGGTCATCGCCGCCCATCCCGACCTCCAGCTGCGGGACGTGAACGGGAGTCCGACGCGCGGAGCCGTCGACATCTCCGAACCCGCCGCGGCGAAGATCGTGGACGATCTGCTGAAGGAGTACGCGGGCCTGTTCAAGGGCGCCTACTGGCACCTGGGCGGCGACGAGTACCAGGCCCTCGTGAAGCAGAACCCGGAGGCGTCCTACCCGCAGCTGGCCGCCGCCGCGCGCAAGAAGTACGGGAACGGCGCCCGCGTGCAGGACCTCGCGCAGGGCTGGCTCAACGACCGGGCGCGGACCATGGCCCCCTTCGACCGGAAGCTGAAGGCCTGGAACGACGGGTTCTTCACCGGCGGGGTCGTCCGGGCGGACAAGAACCTGGAGGTCGCCTACTGGACCGGCAAGGAGATCGGGGCCCGCGAACCCGTCTCGTACCTGAGCGCCGGGCAGCGGCTGACCAACTACAACGACGAGTTCCTGTACTACGTGCTCGGCCAGCCCAACACGTTCGTCTACCCGACCGGGCAGCGGATCTACGAGACGTGGACGCCGCGGGTGCTGCGCGGCACGGCCCCGGTGCCCGCCCAATACGACGACCAGATCCTCGGCGGGACCTTCGCCGTGTGGTGCGACCTCGCCGGGGCGCAGACCCAGGCCCAGGTCGCGCAGGGCATCCGGATGCCGCTGCGGGCCACCGTCCAGAAACTGTGGGATCCGGACAAGCCGGAGCTGAGCTGGCCGCGGTTCGTCGAGCTGGCCGGGAAACTGGGCGGCTGAGCCCCGGTCCGCGTCCCCTTTCGCGTAGTTCGCGTTTCCGGTGGCGAACCCCCGTACGGCTGTGGTCTATTCGGCCGGAGCCGCATGAACAGGGAAACACCGGGACGGGGGCACGGGGATGGGCTACTGGGGCTATTACGTGGTGGCCGGAAGCGATCGTCCGCTCAAGGAGCTCGACGCGCTCGCGGGGGCGCGGGACGAACTGACACTGCTCGAGGAGCGCGCCGCCGGCTGGCAGGTCTGGGAGTGCCCCGGCGGCGGTGACGGCGAGCAGGCCCGCGACGTGGGCAGCATGAACGCGCTGGCGGCGGAGACGGGCGCACCCGCCCTCTTCGCCTACGTCATGGACAGCAGCTGCGCCGTCGTCGAGGCGGCGGCGCCGGAGAGCGGGGCGTGGACGACCTGTCTGGGGCGGGCCGCGATGACCACCTACATCGGCGGCGACGAGCGGTCCCTCGAGGACTACTTCCTGCCCGCCGCCGACGCCGCGGAGCGGGCCGTCGCCTGGGCCGCCGAGTGTGGCCGCGAGGTGCCCGCCCAGCCGCTGCTCGACGTGCTGCGGGCGCCCGCCGAGCCGTCCGCGGAGGAGCTGTTCTTCCGCTTCCTCGACCGGCTCGGGGTCGCCGCACTGTGACGTTCCGGACGGCCCGGACGCAGTAGAAGACGCAGGAGAAGCCGGAGTCCCCGGACGGGGAACTGTCGGGTCCGCGTCTGGAGGCGTACGGGCATGAGCCTGGTGGAACTGATCGCGCAGGCCGACGAGCGGGGACTCGCCGCGAGCGGACTCGGCTGCCTCGACCGGTGCGTGCCGCTGCTCGGCGCCACCGAGGACGACGAGGCGCTGCGCCCGCTGTGGACGAGCCTCGCCGACGGCGGCACCGGCTGGAGCGAGGGGCTCGCCGCGGCCCGCGGACAGCTCAGGGACACCGTCGCGGCCGGCGAGGCCGCCGAGCTCGTACGCCGGATGCTGGGCGCCGCGCCCGACGGCGCCGTGCCGGGCGACTGGCGCGGCTGGGCCGACGCCTGCTCGGTGGCCGCGCTCCAGGTGCACCGCATGCTCGACTCCGGCGCGGCGGGCGTCGCCGAGGGCCCCGCCGGGGTACGCGAGGGCAGCACCGAGGGCGTGACGCCGCTCGTCGCGGCCGAACTGCGCCGCCAGACGCGGATCCTGGAGCTGCTCGCGAGCGGCGCGGGCGGGCTGCGGCAGGCCCGCGACCTGTCGACCGAGGGCCGCCGGGTGCTGCGCGCGGTCGTCTCGCGGCGGGCCAGGGGCCGCGTCTGACGCGGGCTCAGCCGGAGGGGGCCCGGCCCGCCTGCCGCCCGCCCGTCACCAGCAGGGAGCTGACGACGACGAGGACCCCCGCGACCACCACCCGCGGACCGAGCGGTTCGTCCAGATACCGGGCCGTCAGCAGGAAGGCGAACAGCACGGTCGCGTAGTTCGAGAAGCTCAGCGCGAGCGGGGACAGCAGCGTGGAGAGCCGCATCAGGCCCGTCACCGCGACGACGTTGAACACGATCCCGGCTCCGAACACCGCGAGGTCCGCCGCGCGCGCCCCGGCCGGCAGAGCGAAACCGCGGTTCAGCACGGCGAACAGCACCAGGGGCAGGGCGTTGGTCGCCAGCAGCAGTTGCAGCGCGCCGGCCCCCAGCCGCGCCGCTCGCCGGATCAGGAACCCGCTCACGGCGTACGAGAGCGGTGCGAGCAGCATCACGAGGTACCAGACGGCCTTGCCGTCCTGCGCGGGTCCGGAGACCTCGGGCACGATCAGGACGCAGACGCCGCCGAACCCGAGGGCGACGCACGACGCGGCGCGGGGGCGCATGCGCACACCGAGCCAGACGGCGCCGACGACCAGGGAGAACAGCGGCGTCATGCTGCTGATCAGTGAGGTCTCGGCGGGGCTGAGGGTGCCGAGGGCCAGGTAGATGACCAGGTACGGGACGAAGACGAGCGTCAGGGAGACGAGGCCGAGGGTGACGACCCGGTCCCTCGGGACGTCGAGGACCTGACGCCGCGCGCCCGGCCGGAGGCAGGCGGCCAGGCACACGGCCACGGTGCCCAGATTCAGCACCAGCGGGAAGTCGAACGTGCTGTAGCCGCGGTTCAGCGAGAGTTTGCCGAGGAAGGACTCCATCGCCCAGGAGAAGCCGACGAGGAGCACCGCGAGACCCGTGGCCACGGAGGTGGCTCGTCCCCGCATGCCGCTCCTCCCTGTCCCCGGGACGGGCCCGTTCCCGTACCGCTGTGGCCCGAGCCTCACATGCCGCAGGGGACCGGCCCCGCAGGAGCCGGCGGTGTTTTGGGTCGGCAGGGAAAACCGCGGCACGGATCCGGAAAACATCCGGCGAACGCCGGGCAAGAAGCGGCCAAGAATCCGGAAAGAACCAGGTAAGAGCAGAGTGAGAGCGGCGTGGAACTCCCGCGCCACCGCCGTGGAACTTCGGCGGCGTCCCCGTGAAGACGTCCGTGAAGACCTCCGTGAGACCTCCGTGAGACCTCCGTGAGACGTCCGTGAGGACCCCCGTGAGACCTCCGTGAAGACCCTGGTACGGCCCCCGACATACGGGACGGCCGAGGTCGCCACCCCCCACAGGAGAGACCCCGGCCGCCGCGCGGTACGGGTCGCGAGCGGCCCGTACTCTCTTCAGCGCCGGGGATGCGTTTTGTGTCACACCCGCCGTGCGGCCCGGTGGTTGCTCGTTGTACAAACATGGACGTGGGGTGTTTCACGCCGTAGCGTGCAGATTCGCGCCGGGGGCGCCACATGGCCGGATGGGGCAGGCAGGGACTGGGAGTGCTGGGGGACGACGCGGAGCTGACCGCCGCGGTGCTTGCGGCACAGGACGGGGACGAGACCGCGTTCCGGACTGTGTACCGCACCGTGCACCCACGGCTGCTCGGATACGTACGCACGCTCGTCGGCGACCCGGACGCCGAGGACGTCACCTCCGAGGCGTGGCTGCAGATCGCCCGTGACATCGACCGGTTCGAGGGCGACGCCGACCGCTTCCGCGGCTGGGCCGCCCGCATCGCCCGCAACCGCGCCCTGGACCACATACGCATGCGGGGACGCCGGCCCGCCGTCGGCGGTGACGAGACGGAACTCACCGGCCGACCCGCGACCGAGAACACCGCAGACGAAGCGATGGAGCTGCTCTCCACCGGCGACACCATGGCGCTGATCGCCCAGCTCCCGCAGGACCAGGCCGAGGCCGTCGTGCTGCGCGTCGTGGTCGGGCTGGACGCGAAGAGCGCGGCCCAGACCCTCGGCAAGCGCCCCGGCGCCGTCCGCACGGCCGCGCACCGCGGCCTGAAGCGGCTCGCCGAACTCCTCGGCAGTGACCAGAAGACCCCCGGTTCCCTCGACGCCGTGCCCCGGCCGAGGCAGCCGCGGAACAGCACGGTGACGTCCGCCGGTGTGACGCAATCGCGTACGCGGACGCAGAAGGACATGTGATGGCCGACGAGCACGACAAGTGGCTGGACCGCGAGGCGGCGGAGCGTCTGCTGCGCGGCGAGCCCCTGGAGGCCGTCGCCGAGCAGGACGCACTGCGGGCCCGTCGGCTCACCGCCGCGCTCGACGCCCTGACCGTGACCCACGTCGGCCCCGATGGCGAACTCGCCGGTGAGGACGCCGCGCTCAAGGCGTTCCGCGAGGCCCGCGCCGTGTCCGCCGTGGACCGGGCCGCGGCCGCCGAACTCGATCCGTCCGTGCAGTTGTCCGGGCGTTCCGTACGTATCGGCCGTCACCGCGCGGGCGCCGCCGCCCCGGCCGGGCCCGGGCCCGGGCCCGGCGACCGGCACGGCCCGCGCTGGGGCCGTCCCGTGCGGTTCGGGCTCGCCGCCGCCGTCGCCGCGTGCATGGTGGGGGGCGTCGCCGTCGCCGCCGGCACCGGGGTGCTGCCCTCGCCGTTCGGCGGCTGGAGCGATCCCTCGCCCGCGACGTCGGTGTCCTCCGCGCCCTCGGAGCAGCCGCTCAGCTCGCCCTCCGACAGCGCCGAGGGGAGCCGGGAGGTGCTGCCCGACGACTCGCGGACGCCGGACCCGCCGTCCGGTTCCCCGGGCGACCCCGAGCGCGACGGGGCGTCGAAGGACCACCGGGACAAGGGCGGTCCGTCGCATCGCGCCTCGCCCGGCGACACCGCGGACGACACGGTGCGCGGCTCCGACATGCTGCGCCGCCGGATCGTCGAGACCTGCGCGCGCTACCGTGCGGGCGAACTCCGCAGCGACGAGAAGAACTGGCTGCGCGACTCGGCCAAGGACACCGGCCGGGAGGCCGACGTGGGCCGCTTCTGCGACCGCGTGCTCGGACAGGGCGGCGGCGCGGGCGACTCCGGGGGCCACGGCTCGACCGGCGGCAAGGGCGACGACGAGGACGGCGGCACCGAGGACGGGGACAGCGACGGCCTGCCCTCCGGCCAGCCGAGCGCCGCGCCCTCGCCGAGCGAGTCCCTCACGCTCGGGGCGCCCGTCCCGTCGGACGGCCCGTCCCCGCAGACCGCGGCCTCCTCGTCGGCCCCGGTCGCCCGGTAGTCCGCGCGCCGGCGCCCGTCCGCTCCGGTTCCCGCCCGACCTCTCGCACCGCTCTGACCTGGAGGAAAAGGTTTCTTCAGAATCCGCGCGCACCGGGTGTGACGTTTTCCGGGCGGGTGGCGCAGTACTGAGTGAGCCGACTGGTCATCGGCCCGTGCACGAGCCGGGGTTCCCCCCGTACCTGCGGCTCTGTGCCATTGGCGTGGGTGGGACACGTTCCCCCGGTCCCACCCACGCCGCTCACCAGTAGACGACGACCTTGTCGCCCGCGCGCACCTGGTCGAAGAGGCTCGCGATCTTCGCCTTGTCCCGGACGTTCACACAGCCGTGAGAGGCCCCCGCGTAGCCGCGCGCCGCGAAGTCCGACGAGTAGTGCACCGCCTGGCCCCCGCTGAAGAACATCGCGTACGGCATGGGCGTGTGGTAGATCGTCGAGACGTGGTCCCGTGACTTGAAGTCCACGTGGAAGAGGCCCTCGCGGGTCGGCGTGTACTGCGAGCCGAAGCGGACGTCCGTCGTCATCAGCCGCTTGCCGTCCACCATCCACGACAGGGTCCGGCTCGTCTTGCTGATGCACAGCACCCGGCCGGTCATACAGCGCGGATCCGGCTTCGCGGCGGGCTGCCCGCCCGCCGCGTACAGCTCGTCCCGGGTCGGCGTGTGCGTCATCTTCAGCAGCCGCGCCCAGGTCACCGAGTCGGTCGTGCCGGTCTGCGGCAGGCCGCGCTTGCCCTGGAAGCCCTTGACCGCCTTCGTCGTCGCCGGGCCGTAGGTGCCCGTCGGCCCCTCGAACAGCCAGGCCACCTGGCGCAGCCGCGCCTGGAGGTCACGGACCTGCTTGCCGGTGTCGCCGGGCTTGTAGAGCGTCTTGGGCGCGGGGGTCGGTGACGCGGAGGGCTTGGCGTCGGCGGAGGTCCGGTCCGCCGTGCCCTTCCCGCCCGAGCCGCCCTTCCCGTCCGCACGGTCCGCGCCGCCGGAGTCCGTGCCCGCCCGGCCCGGCGCGGAGGTGCCCGGCGACGCGGAGCCGGGGGCGCCGGTCGAGGGCGCCGCGTGCCCGCCGCTCTGCACGGCCTGCGCCGTGCAGCCGCCGACCAGGGCGATGACCCCGGTGACCGCGAGTGAAGTCCGTATGACCGCTGTCCGCATGGCGTCCCCCGCCTGTCGCGCCGTTCTCTGTTGTCACCACAGATGCTTCCCGGGCGGAAATGGTTGCGAACGCGGCGGGGCCATCGGACGGGCTGTGAGCAAGGTCCCAGCGTGGGCCGCTCCACCCCTTGCACCCGCGCCACTACTGTCCGTCGCGAAGGTAGGCATCGACCGACAGGTGACCGCTGGAGGCTCCACCATGGCGCGCGAATCCGAGTCCGGACTGCCCATCGAGCCGGTGTACGGACCGGCGGACCTGGCGGGCTGGGACCCGCGGGAGAAGCTCGGCGAACCCGGCGGCTACCCCTTCACCCGCGGGGTGTATCCGACGATGTACACGGGCCGGCCGTGGACGATGCGGCAGTACGCGGGCTTCGGCACGGCGACCGAGTCGAACGCCCGGTACCGGCAGCTGATCGCGAACGGGACGACGGGCCTGTCCGTGGCCTTCGACCTGCCGACCCAGATGGGGCACGACTCCGACGCCCCGATCGCCTCGGGCGAGGTCGGCAAGGTGGGGGTGGCCATCGACTCGGTCGACGACATGCGCGTGCTGTTCGACGGGATCCCGCTGGACCAGGTGTCGACCTCGATGACGATCAACGCGCCCGCGGCGCTGCTGCTCCTCCTCTACCAACTCGTCGCGGAGGAACAGGGGGTGCCGGCCGACCGGCTGACCGGCACGGTCCAGAACGACGTGCTCAAGGAGTACATCGCCCGCGGCACCTACATCTTCCCGCCCCAGCCGTCGCTGCGGCTGGTCGCGGACCTCTTCCGGTACTGCCGGGCCGAGATCCCCCGGTGGAACACCATCTCGATCTCTGGCTACCACATGGCCGAGGCCGGGGCCTCGCCCGCGCAGGAGATCGCCTTCACGCTCGCGGACGGCATCGCGTACGTGCGCACCGCCGTCGCCGCGGGCATGGACGTCGACGACTTCGCGCCCCGTCTGTCCTTCTTCTTCGTGGCCCGCACGACGATCCTCGAGGAGGTCGCCAAGTTCCGCGCCGCGCGCCGGATCTGGGCGCGGGTGATGAAGGAGGAGTTCGGCGCGCGGAACCCCAAGTCGCTGATGCTGCGCTTCCACACGCAGACGGCCGGGGTGCAGCTGACCGCACAGCAGCCCGAGGTGAACCTGGTACGGGTCGCCGTCCAGGGCCTGGGCGCGGTCCTGGGCGGCACGCAGTCGTTGCACACGAACTCCTTCGACGAGGCCATCGCCCTGCCCACCGACAAGTCGGCGCGGCTGGCGCTGCGGACCCAGCAGGTCCTGGCGTACGAGACGGACGTGACGGCCACGGTCGACCCCTTCGCGGGCTCGTACGTGGTGGAGCGGATGACGGACGACGTGGAGGAGGCCGCTCTCGCGCTGATGCGGCGGGTCGAGGACCTCGGCGGCGCCGTCAGCGCCATCGAGCAGGGCTTCCAGAAGTCCGAGATCGAACGCTCGGCCTACCGGATCGCGCAGGAGACCGACTCCGGGGAGCGGGTCGTGGTCGGCGTCAACCGCTACCGGCTCGACGCGGAGGAGCCCTACACGCCCCTGCGGGTCGACCCGGCCATCGAGGCGCAGCAGGCCGAGCGGCTCGCGCGGCTGCGGGCCGAGCGGGACCGGCCGGCGGTGGACGCCGCGCTCGCCGCGCTCAGGGAGGCCGCGGCCGGCACGGACAACGTCCTGTACCCCATGAAGGAAGCGCTGCGGGCCCGCGCCACCGTCGGCGAGGTCTGCGACGCGCTGCGCGAGGTGTGGGGCGTGTACGTGCCCTCCGACACCTTCTGACCTGGGACTGTCCGCTATGCGGGATCGGGTGGGGCGAGATCGGACAGGCGTGCGACACTCCGGCCATGCTGGGTGTCATCGATCTTCCGACCTATCTCGCGGGTCTCGTCCTCATCATCCTTCTCCCGGGGCCGAACTCGCTGTACGTGATCTCCGTCGCCGCCCGTCGCGGCATACGCACCGGATACAAGGCCGCCGTCGGCGTGTGGTGCGGGGACACCGTCCTCATGACGCTGTCCGCGGCCGGTGTCGCCTCGCTGCTGCAGGCGAACGCCGTGCTGTTCGGGATCGTGAAGTACGTGGGTGCCGGATATCTGACCTGGCTCGCCGTCGGGATGCTGCGGGCGGCCCACGGCATGTGGCGCAGCCGCCGCGAGCGGCCGGCCGCCGAGAGCGGGGCCGCTGACGGGCAGTCCGCGCAGGAGCGGCCCTTCCGCCGTGCGTTCGTCATCAGTCTCCTCAACCCCAAGGCGATCCTCTTCTTCATCGCCTTCTTCGTGCAGTTCGTCGATCCGTCCTACGCCTATCCCGCCCTCTCCTTCGTGATCCTCGGCGCCTTCGCGCAGGCGGCCAGCGTGCTCTATCTGTCGGCGCTGATCTTCGGCGGCACGCGCCTCGCCGCCGCCTTCCGCCGGCGCAAGCGGCTGTCCGCGGGGGCGACCTCGGCGGCCGGGATGCTGTTCCTCGGCTTCGCCGTGAAGCTGTCGCTCGCCAGCGCCTGAGCCGACCGGCCCTGCCCCCCCCCAGGGCTCAGGCCGGGTCCGCCGTCAGCAGTCCGGTCAGATAGGCCCGCAGCCCCTCGGCGGACTCGCCCGCCCAGGCCACGTACCCGTCGGGCCGGACCAGGAAGGCGCCGCTGCCGTACGCCGCGCAGCCGGGGAGTCGCAGGGTGCGCAGCTCAAGGATCCCGTCGAAGGTCCCGGCGTCGAGGCCGGTGCCGCTCTCGGGGCCACCGGCGGCCTCCGGGGCCGCCGCGTCGAAGGTCAGCAGGGTCCAGTGCGGTCCGCGGAAGGCGTCGAACAGCCGGATGCCGCCCACGTGCCCGTCCGGTGCCCGGTCGCCGGCCCGCAGCGCCCCGTCGGCCAGGCCCTCGCGCGTCTCCCGGGTCAGGGCCGCGTCGCGGTACCCGATCCCGAGCTGCTGCACCTCTTCGCCGCGCTGCACGGGGGCGCCGTCCCGGCCCGCGCGGTGGATCCGGGTGCTGATCCCGAGGATGTCCGCCGCGACCGGCATCCGCTCCTCCTCGTAGGTGTCGAGCAGCCGGGCCGGGGCGCCGGACAGGACCGCGGCGAGCTTCCACGACAGGTTGTACGCGTCCTGGACGCTCGTGTTCAGTCCCTGGCCGCCCGCGGGGGAGTGGACGTGCGCCGCGTCGCCCGCCAGGAAGACCCGGTCGCTGCGGAAGCGGTCGGCCATCGCCGCGCGGGCGCGGAAGCCGGAGGCCCACACCACCTCGTCGATGTGCTCCGGTGCCAGCGGAGTGCGGGCGGCCAGCAGCCCGACCACCGCCTCCGCCGAGGTGTCGGTCCCGGCCGACTCGTCCGTGAACTGCGCGGCCAGCTGGAACAGCCGCCCCTTGTCCGACGGCAGCGGGCAGAACGCCACGCCCCCGCCGGGCGCCTTCGGCCACACGTGCCAGTGCGTGTCCGGCACCGGGGCGTCCGCGGTCACCCGGACGTCCGCCACCAGCATCGGCTTCGGGTCCACCGTCTCGCCCGTCATGCCGATGCCCAGCGCCCTGCGCACCGTCGAACGCCCGCCGTCCGCCGCGACCAGATACGCCGCGCGCACCGTCGAACCGTCCTCGAACCGCGCGGTCACCCCCGACCCGTCCTGCTCCAGTCCGGCCAGGGCCGCGCCGAAGCGCACCTCGCCGCCCAGCTCACGGAGCCGGTCGTACAGCACGCGCTGGGTGGCGGCCTGCGGTATCAGCCAGACATTGGCGTACGGCACCTGGTCCGTCGGCTCCGAGCGCTTGACCATGTCCCACTCCTGGCCCGGCTCGGCGCCCTCCCAGACCCGCATCTTCGGGTACTCGGTGCCGGCCGCGCGGATCGCGTCCAGCACTCCGAGGTCGTGGAACACCTCCTGGGTCCGGGGCTGGAGCCCCTTGCCCCGCGAGCCGGGGAACAGCTCCTGCGCCCGCTCGACCAGCAGCGCCGGCACGCCGCGCCGCGCCAGGTCCGCCGCCAGGACCAGGCCCGTCGGGCCCGCTCCCACGATCAGTACGTCCGTCCGCACGTCCGTCATCGCCCCACACTCCTTAACGCTGTTAAGTGCCGTGCTCCGAGCATGGCCTTAACGGCGTTAAACTGTCAAGCGTGGCTGAGCAGAAGAAGACGAGACTCGACAAGGCGCAGGTGGCCGACACGGCCCTGGACCTGCTGAACGACGTCGGCCTCGAGGGGCTGACGCTGCGGGCCATCGCGAAGGAGCTGAACGTGCAGGCGCCCGCCCTGTACTGGCACTTCAAGAACAAGCAGGCGCTGCTCGACGAGATGGCGACCGTGATGTTCCGGCGGATGACGCAGCCCGGCGTGGAGGCGGGCGCGGACCCGGGCGGAGAGGCGGGCGCCGACGCGGGCGCGGGCCCGGGTGCCCCCGCTGCGATCCCGCACGCCCCCGGCATGTCCTGGCAGGACTGGCTGGTCGAGGGGAACAGGCGGCTGCGCGCCACCCTCCTGCGCTACCGCGACGGAGCGAAGGTCTTCAGCGGGTCACAGTTCACCGGCACCGAGCACGGCGCGCAGATCGAGGCGAACCTGCGGGTGTTCGCCGCGGCGGGCTTCACCGCGGAACAGGCGGCGTGGGCCAGTACCACCGCGTACCTGTACACGGTGGGCTTCGTCACGGAGGAGCAGGGCGTGCAGCCGCTGCCGGGCGAGCGCCGTGCGGGCTACGACGTGGACGAGCGCGCCGAGCGCCTCGCCGCGTACCCGCTCGCCGCCGCCGCGGGCAAGGACCTCTTCACGGCGTACGACGAGCGGTTCGAGGAGGGACTCGCGCTGATCGTGGCGGGGATCGAGGCGCGCTACAGCCCCAGTTGACGGTATGTCACGGGCGCTGCCCGTCCCCGGGAAGCGCCGCTCCCGGCTGCCGGCTCAGCGCACGGCGCAGCCGGGGTGTGGCCCACTCCTCGACGTATCGATTCAGCAGCCAGGCGAGCAGCAGCATCGCGCCGATCGTCCCGGCGAACGTGACGGACGAGGGCAGTCCCACGGTGCGGTGCAGGAAGCCGATCGCCACCCAGCCCAGGTGCTCGTGGACCAGGTAGAAGGGGTAGGTCAGGGCGCCCGCGACGGTCAGCAGGCGCCAGTTCGCCCAGCGTGCCCAGCCCAGCGCGATCACCGTCACGGCGGCGAAGCCGAGGGTGACGATCGCGACGATCACCGAGGCCGAGCGGTACGAGAAGAACGCCGGGTTGGGTGCGTGCCACAGTCCGGCCACCGCGTAGTGCTGCCCGACGAGCCAGCCGACGGCCACCACGCCCCAGGCCGTGACGTCGCGCCGGTCGCGGTGCACCAGGTAGAGGCCGATGCCGCCGATGAAGAACGGTGCGTACTCGGGCATCAGGACGAGCGTGAGCAGCGGTTCGTTCGAGGCGTCGGCGAGCGCCGCCGCCATCGTCCACACCGCGCAGAACAGCAGCACGCGGTGGCGCGAGGCGCCCGGCACGACGACGAACAGGGCGAACAGCGCGTAGAAGCGGACCTCCGCCCACAGGGTCCAGCACACCCCGAGCACCCGGTGCGCGCCCAGCGGCTGCTGCAGCATCGTCAGATTGAGCAGGGCGTCGCTCGGCGAGACCGTCCTGTAGATCACGACCGGCAGCGCGAACACCGCCGTGACCAGCACGATCGCCACCCAGTAGGAGGGCAGGAGCCGGGACGCGCGCGAGGCGAAGAAGGAGCGCAGCGGCCGGCCCCAGCCGCTCATGCAGATCACGAAGCCGCTGATGACGAAGAAGATCTGCACGCCGAGGCAGCCGTAGGCGAACCAGCCGTGCAGGGAGGGGAACTGCTGTGCGGGGGAGGTGCCCCAGGCCTGGGAGACCTCGCCGCCGCGCCCGCCGTAGTGGTACGCCGCCACCATCAGGGCGGCGATCAGCCTCAGCCCGTCGAGGGCGTACAGGCGCGGCGCGGCCCGCCGGGCCGGCGGCGGTGCGGGCTTCTCCGTCCCGGGCGGCGCCGGTATGGATCCTGGGGTCGTGCCGGTGACGGTCATCGGAGTGCGGCTCGCTTGAAGGAGCGTGCGCGGCGCACCACGCGGCGGACCGCGGCGTTGCGCGGCAGGAAGGCGAGCTGGGCCGGGACGGCCCCGGGCAGGCCCAGCGAGGTCAGCCGACGGCGTTTGAAGTACCGCCAGGTGTGGTCGTCCAGCCGCCGCGCGAGATATCCCTCCGCCTCCGGGCGCAGCGCGGGATAGATCTTCGCCTGCATCGCGAAGCCCACCGTCCGCAGCAGTTCCGTCAACTCGGCGACGGACGTGCCCTGTTCCTGGGACGCGACGCCCGCGCGGTCGGCCAGGTCGGGCAGCAGCGCGTCGACGATCGTGACCGGCACCCGGTTGCTGTTCTGGTACGGGGTGAGCCGGTCCAGGAGGGTCCCCGTGCCGACGCGGGCGACCGGGATCCCGTACAGGGCGGACGCGGTGAGCAGGGCGGTCGAGAAGCAGCCGACGACGAGGGCCGGGCGGATCCGCTGGTAGAGGACCTCGGCGAGGACCGGGGTGTCGAGGACGGTGAGCTCGGCGCCGAGCCGCTCCGCCTCCTTCTCCAGGGTGCGCGACCAGCGGGCCGGTGCCGTCGGATGAGGCTTGAACACGAGGCTGCGGTGGCCCAGTTCGACGGCGCCGCGCATCATCCGTACGTGCAGGTCCTCTTCCTCCTCCGCGCTGAGGATGTCGAGCGCGGAGAGGTACTGGCCGAGCAGCAGTGCCGGTTCGTCCGGCAGGGCGGGCAGCGCGTCGGCGGTGTCGCCCAGTTCGGCGAGGACCTTCACGAAGGCCTCCGTCGGGACGATCTCCGGCTCGACGCCGAACTCGGTCAGCAGCAGCGGCCGCAGGCCCGGCACGAGGTCCAGGTGCAGCAGCCGGCGCACGCGGGTGCCGACCAGCGGGTCGATCTTGTTGCGGGTGGGGCCGTAGCTCATCAGGCCGTCCGCGTACACGTCGACGGGCGCGCCGGTGAAGATCTTCGCGACGGCCCCGGCCGGGTTCACCTGGATCGACTCGACGGCGAGCTCGACGTCGTCGTCGCCGAGGTTCCACAGCAGGCGCAGATACCGCTCCCACAGCGGGATGTCGTCGGCGCGCGGCGACCAGCCGCCGGGGTGGAACGGCGAGATCGCCTCGTTCCACGACAGCACGTCGTCGAAGCGGTCCCGCAGCCGGCCGAAGCCCGGCATGGTGTCGAGCGACGGGGTCGTCTCGGGTGTCGCCGCGTTGTTGGCGACGAGCAGGACCGTGCGGTCGGCGGGTGCGAAGCGCTCGGAGTCGAGCGCGGCGGCGAGCGTGGCCGCGCCGTACAGCGTGGACGCGAGGAGGATCCGGGTGGTCATGCCGCGGCCTCCGCGCTGACGGGCCGGCGGCGCAGCCGTCGCAGCCGGGTCGCCCGCTGGACGTCCATCGAGTCGAGGGCGTCGTCGAGCACCGCCTGCGGCATGCGCTTGAGCGCCGCGGCGCTGAGGGACTTCAGTTTCCGCGCCACGGGCGGCTCGAACCTTTCGACGGATCCCAGGTGGTGGGAGATGATCGCGCAGTACGTGCGCACGGCCTTCGGCAGCAGCCGGTCCGCGTCCCGGTCCCCGGCGGTCTCCCGCACGACCTGGTCGAACGCGCGGATGAAGTCGAGCTGGCGCACGTCGCCGATCTGGGTGAGCGAGGAGGAGACCCCGCGCCGGTAGAAGACGCCGAGGAGACCCACCGCCGCGAAGGACTTCGCCTCGCGGTGCAGCCGCCAGATCCACGGGCGGTCCTCGGCGGTGCGCAGCCCGTCGGTGAAGTGCAGCAGGCCCTGGTCGGCGAGGCGCCGGTGGTACATGCCGGCCCACGCGTACGCGTAGTCGACGGACGTCGAGCGGTCCGCGGGCAGGATCGCCTCGCGCGGGTCCATGACGACGCCCCGCAGCCCGTGCGGCACACGGTGCACCGAGCGGGCCCGCGCCGTGCACTGGACGTGGTCCGTGCGGACGAAGTCGCAGCCCAACTCCTCGATGGAGGACAGCAGTCGGGCGTAGTGGCCGGGGGCGAGCCAGTCGTCGCCGTCGAGGAACGTGAGGTACTCGCCGCGCGCCCGGTCCAGGCCCGTGTTGCGCGCGGTGGCGAGTCCCCCGTTCGTCTCGTGTCTCACGACGACCGCCCCCGGCAGCTCGCGCTCGGCGCGCGCGAGAATGTCGGGGGTCTCGTCCCGGGAACAGTCGTCGACGAGAATGAATTCGAAGTCTTCACGTGCGTTGGCGCGCAGACTTCTGAGCGTGTCTGGCGCGTATTGCTGCACGTTGTAGAACGGCACGATGACGGAGAGCTTGACCACGTCCGTGACGTTAGGCGGCGGCCCGGCATTCGTCTTGACCGGCAACTTGATGTCAGGTGAACGACGCGTGGCGGGACCGTGAACCGGCCCTGGCCTGGGCTCTTTCCCGAGCCGATTCGCCATTCGTCGGTGTGCTGTTAACCGTTTGTTGCACTCCGGTTGGGCCGCGGATCGAAATGCCTTCCTAACTTTTTCGATGTGCCAGCAAGGAACGAAAAGACCCCCCGGGTCGCCGTGCTCGCGGACTCCGACACCCGATGGAAATGGGGTGCACTGACCGCGGCCCGCCTCCGCAGCGACCAGCCGTCCCTCCCCCTCGACGGATTCCTCCTGAGGGGCCGCGCGACCCCCACCCCCCGCCAGCTCACCGAGGTCGGCGTCCGGGCCGACCGCCTGAGCGAGGTCACCGCGGTCGAGTTCCTGCGCGCCATGGAACGCAGCCCGGAGAAGTACGACGTGGTCGTCCTCGCCCTCGTGGGCGGTGCCGTCCAGGCCGTACTGCACGGGCTCGCCCACGCCTGGCGCGGCGTCACCCGCCGGCCCGTCGTCGTCACCGGATACGTCGGCGTCGTCTACGAGAAGCTCACCGACGGCCTGCTCCTGCGCCACGGCGCGGACGTCGTCCTCGCCAACTCGGCCTACGACGCGGACCGGTTCCGCGCCGTGTACGAGGGCGTGGGCGCCGACGCGGGATCGGTCACCGAGTGCGCGCTGCCCTTCCTCGGCGGCGCGCCCTACGGGACGGCGCACGACCCGTACACGGTCGTCTTCGCGGCGCAGCCGTCCGTCCCGGACACCCCCGCCGACCGGACGTACCTCCTTGAGCGGCTCGTCCGGCACGCGACGGCCCACCCCGGCCGCGAGGTCCTGCTCAAGCTGCGCAGCAAGCCCGGCGAACACACCACGCACATCGAGGAGACCCCCTACCAGAAGCTCGCCCAGCGGCTCGCACTCCCGCCCAACCTGAAGCTCGTCTACGGGAACATGGGCGAGGTCCTCGACCGTACGGACCTCCTCGTCACCGTCAGCTCCACCGCGGCCCTCGAGGCCCTGCACCGGCGCATCCCGACCGCCCTGCTCACCGACCTCGGGGTGCGCGAGGCGCTCGGCAACCACCACTTCACCGGCTCCGGCTGCCTGCTGTCCTGGGACCGGCTCGACGCGGGCGAACTGCCCGCGCCCGACGCCGCCTGGGTCGCCCGCCAGGGTGTCGCCGCCGACGGCACGTACGGACAGGCCTTCGACCGGGCCCGCGCCCGCGTCGACGCGCTGCTCGCCGCCGACCGGCCGCCGATCGAGCCGTACTACAGCACCGTCACCGCGCCCGGCTACCTGCCGCGCATCCTCGCCCGCCACCACCTCGCGCCCGACGGCAGCCCGCTGCCCGGCGCGCCGGCCGCCGACCGGGAGCCCTCGGCCGTACGGCAGATCGTCCGCCGCGCCGCCCGCGGCGCCTACCGGCACGGAGTGCAGCGCGTCGCCCCCGTGATCCGGCGGATGGGGGAGCTGTGAGCAGCCCGAGCAGCCCCCCGACCTGCCCCGAACCGTCTGAAGGAGAAGCGCAGATGACCGACCCGGACGGCGGCCCCGCGGCCGCCCCCGTACGCCGCGTGCTCGCGGTGATCCCCGCCCGCGGCGGCTCCAAGGGGGTGCCCGCCAAGAACCTGGCGCCCGTCGGCGGCGTCCCCCTCGTGGCCCGCGCCGTGCGCGAGTGCCTCGCCACCCGGTACGTCACCGACGTCGTCGTCTCCACCGACGACCCGGCCATCGCCGACGCGGCCCGCGAGGCCGGCGCCGAGGTCGTCACCCGGCCCGCCGCGATCGCCGGCGACAAGGCCACCTCCGAGGCGGCCGTGCTGCACGCGATGGACCTGCACGAGGCGCTGCACGGCGCCAGCGTGGACGTCGTCCTGCTCGTCCAGTGCACCAGCCCGTTCCTCGTGCGCGAGGACGTCGACGGCGTGGTCCGTGCGGTCCTCGAGGACGGCGCCGACAGCGCGCTGACCGTCGCCCCCTTCCACGGGTTCGTGTGGCGCGACGCCGCCGACGAGCCGCAGCAGGCACCGGCGGGACGGGCCGCCGCCGCGGCCGGCACCGACACGCTCGTCGCCGAGGCGGACACCGCGGCCCCGGCCGGCGGCTACGGCGTCAACCACGACAAGTCCTTCCGGCCCCGCCGCCAGGACCGCCCCCAGGACCTCCTGGAGACCGGCGCCGTCTACGCCATGGACGCCCGCGGCTTCCGCCGCCACGAGCACCGCTTCTTCGGCCGGACCGAACTGGTCCGCACCGACCCCGCGCGGGTCCTCGAGATCGACGACCCGCACGACCTGGCCCGCGCCCGCGCGCTGGCCCCCCTCCTCGACCACGCCGTCCGGGCACTCCCCACCCGCCGGGACATCGACGCGGTCGTCCTCGACTTCGACGGCACCCAGACCGACGACAGGGTGCTGATCGACGCCGATGGACGGGAGTTCGTCACCGTGCACCGCGGTGACGGCCTCGGCATCGCGGCCCTCCGCAGGAGCGGCCTGCCCCTGCTGATCCTGTCCACGGAAGTGAACCCGGTCGTCGCCGCACGGGCCCGGAAGCTCAAGATCCCGGTCCTGCACGGCATCGACCGCAAGGACCTCGCACTCAAGCAGTGGTGCGAGGAGCAGGGCATCGCGCCGGAGCGCGTGCTCTACGTCGGCAACGACGTCAACGACCTCCCGTGCTTCGCCGTCGCCGGCTGGCCCGTGGCGGTCGCGAGCGCCCACGACGTCGTACGCGGCGCCGCACGCGCGGTCACCACCGTCCCCGGTGGTGAAGGCGCGATCCGGGAGATCGCCAGCTGGATCCTCGGCCCCTCTCTCGACTCCCTCGAAACCACGTAAGGAACGCACCTCTCATGTCTGCTCTCAACTCCCGCCTCCGCACCTTCGGTTCGCGCACCGCCGGCCCCGGCCAGCCCGTGTACATCACCGGCGAGATCGGCATCAACCACAACGGTGACCTGGAGAACGCGTTCAAGCTGATCGACGTCGCCGCCCAGGCCGGCTGCGACGCCGTCAAGTTCCAGAAGCGCACCCCCGAGATCTGCACCCCGCGCGACCAGTGGGACATCGAGCGGGACACCCCCTGGGGCCGCATGACCTACATCGACTACCGCCACCGCGTCGAGTTCGGCGAGGACGAGTACCGCCAGATCGACGCGTACTGCACGGAGAAGGGGATCGACTGGTTCGCCTCCCCGTGGGACACCGAGGCCGTCGCCTTCCTGGAGAAGTTCGACGTCCCGGCCCACAAGGTGGCGTCCGCCTCCCTCACCGACGACGAGCTGCTGCGCGCCCTGCGCGCCACCGGCCGCACCGTCATCCTCTCCACCGGCATGTCGACCCCGAAGCAGATCCGTCACGCGGTCGAGGTCCTCGGCTCCGACAACATCCTGATGTGCCACGCCACGTCGACCTACCCGGCGAAGGCCGAGGAGCTCAACCTGCGCGTCATCAACACGCTGCAGGACGAGTTCCCGAACGTCCCGATCGGCTACTCCGGCCACGAGCCCGGCCTGCAGACCACGCTCGCCGCCGTCGCCCTCGGCGCCACCTTCGTCGAGCGTCACATCACCCTCGACCGCACCATGTGGGGCTCCGACCAGGCCGCCTCGGTGGAGCCGCAGGGCCTGGAGCGGCTCGTGCGCGACATCCGCGTCATCGAGACGGCCCTCGGCGACGGCGTCAAGAAGGTCTACGAGTCGGAGCTCGGCCCGATGAAGAAGCTGCGCCGCGTCACCGGCGTCGTCGCCGAGTCGGAGATCGCCGTCGCCGCCGGCGAGCCGGTCGGCGTCTGACCCTCACCACCCGACGGCCCGGCGCACCTGACCGGCGCCGGGCCGTCCCGGGCCCTGCGGGAGGGGTCGCATGTCAAGGAACACGAGCGGCACGCTGTGTTTCGTCGAGAGCCCGGTACAGCTCCTCAACGTCCTGGAGTGGGCGCACCTGGACGGCGCCGAGGCGACCGTCGTCGTGCTCTCGCCCACCGACCCCATGACCCGCGGACAGCTGCGGAGGATGGCCGAACTCGCGCGCGACGACGGCCACACCGTGCGCTGGGAGGAGGCGCGGGGCGGTCCCTCGGCCCCGTTCCGGACGATCGGCGGACTCGCCCCGGCGCTGCGCGGCGCCGACCGCGTCGTCATCGGCGACCCCTTCTCCCGCTACGTCCAACTGCTGCTGACCACCACCCGGGCCCGTGAGCTCGTGGTCGTCGACGACGGCACCGCGACGATGGAGTTCGTCTCCCAACTGGCCCGCGGCGAGCGCCTCGTGCGCTGGCACCGGCGCGGCGGCCGGCCCGGCGCGCGCGACCTGGTCTTCGGCCCCGTCTCCGCCGCCGCGCGCCGCCGGCTCACTCCGGGGCCCGGCCGCCGGGTCTCGCTGTTCACGTCCATGCCGGTGGACGAGGTGCCGGACGGCGTCACGATCACCACCAACGCGTACTCCTGGACCCGGGAGCGCTTCGGCCCGCCGCGCGTGACCCGCGGCGCCGACCTCGTCGGGACGTCCCTGGTGGAGACCGGGGTCGTCGACCTGGACCGCTATCTGCAGGCCGTCCGTGAACTCGCCGCCGCGCACGGCGCCACCCGGTACTTCGCGCACCGCCGCGAGGGCGCCGACAAGCTGCACCGCCTGGCCGGCGAGACCGGTCTGGAGGTCGTCCGCCCCGATCTGCCGCTCGAACTGATCGCCCGGCGCGGCCCGACAGGCGCCACCGTCCTCAGCTTCCCCTCCACCGTCGTGCACACGCTGCCGATCGCACTGGAGGGCACCGGGGTCAAGGTCGCCGTCTGCGAGATCGACCCCGCGTGGCTCACCCACGGAGTCTCCGACCACGCCCAGGGGTTCCTGCGCGGGATCGTCGGGTCGGCACGGGGGGTGCGCACGGTCTGAGACAGCCACGGAGCGGCACAATGCGGCAGGCCGCGGAACGATGCGGCAGGCCGCGCGGACGCCAAAAGAGACGTGATACCCGCCCGGGGTGATCGGTATGCGAGACGGGGCAGGGTTTCTTACGTCAATCCGGCTGAACTTTTGTTGATCGCGGGACGGTTCGCCCCCGGCTCGGCCTACCCTTCGCAGGGTGAACCAGTTGATGTCCCGCGTTCCCGGCCTCCCCGGCACCCTGCCCGAAGAGCTCCGCGCCGAGCTCGTCGCGTTCCGCCGCGACCTGCACATGCACCCCGAGCCGGGCAACCAGGAGTTCCGCACCACCGCGGCGATCAAGGCACGCCTCGAGCGCGCCGGACTCGTCCCACGGGTGCTCGGCGTCGGGACCGGACTCGTCTGCGACATCGGCACCGGCACCGAGCACGGGGAGTGGGAGGGCGGGCGCCGGATGCTCGCCCTGCGGGCCGACATCGACGCCCTGCCCATCCCGGACACCAAGGCCGACTGCGCGTACCGCTCGACCGTGCCGGACCACGCCCACGCCTGCGGCCACGACGTGCACACCACCGTCGTGCTCGGCGCCGGACTCGTCCTCGCCGACCTGCACCGCCAGGGCCTGCTCCCGCACCCGGTGCGGCTGATCTTCCAGCCCGCCGAGGAGGTGCTGCCCGGCGGCGCGCCCGACGCGATCGACTGCGGGGTGCTCGACGGGGTGCGGCGGATCATCGGCGTGCACTGCGACCCGAAGGTGGACGCGGGCCGGATCGGCCTGCGGGCCGGCCCCATCACCTCCGCCTGCGACCGCCTGGAGGTCAGCCTCGACGGCCCCGGCGGACACACGGCGCGGCCGCACCTGACGACCGACCTCGTCACGGCCGCCGCCAAGGTCGCCACGGAGGTCCCGGCCGTCGTCGCCCGCCGCGTCGACGCGCGCTCGGGCCTGTCCGTGACGTGGGGTCGCCTGGAGACGGGCCACGCGTGCAACGTGATCCCGCAGCACGCCGAGCTCTCCGGCACCGTGCGCTGCCTGGACCTGGAGGCGTGGCGGCTCGCGCCGGACCTGGTGCACGGCGCGATCCAGGAGATCGCCGAGCTGTACCGGGCCAAGCCGGTCGTCGACTACGTGCGCGGGGTGCCCCCGGTGGTCAACGACCCGGCGGTCACCGACCTGCTCCGCGACGCGATGACCGAGCGGCTCGGCCCGGACTCCGTCGAGGGGACGCTGCAGAGCCTCGGCGGCGAGGACTTCTCCTGGTACCTGGAGCAGGTGCCGGGGGCGATGGCCCGGCTCGGGGTGAAGGCGCCGGGGGAGCGCGGCAGCCGCGACCTGCACCAGGGCGACTTCGACGCGGACGAGACGGCGATCGGGGTCGGCGTGGAGCTCTTCACGGCGGCGGCGCTGCTCGACGCGGACCGGTGAGAGTCCGGCGGGCGGACCGGTGAGCGGCCGCTGAGCGGCCCGTGAGAAGCCCCTTTTCCCCGGCTTGCTCACCTTGCGTCACGCAGGTTTTACCGGGGCCCGGCACGAATCGGTAACGGCGGGGGCGAATCGGGTTCCCCGGTTCTTCTACGCGCGTTACGCTCCGCCGAACTCTGCGCCCCGCGTGGCGTGTTGACGAAGGAGCAGCCCATCATGCGTCGATCTCGTACGTCCCGGCTCACGCACATAGCTGTGGCCGTCACCGGTCTCGCCCTCGCGGCCACCGCCTGCGGCGGCACCAGCGCCGACAAGGCGGGCGACGAGGCCAAGGCGAAGAACCTCGGCCTCGCCATCTCGTACGACGTCGGCGGCCGCGGCGACCAGTCCTTCAACGACGCCGCGTACTCGGGCATGGTCAAGGCGGACAAGGAGTTCGGCTACAAGAGCGCCGACCAGGAGCCGAGCGACGGCGAGAGCGACGCGGACAAGATCGCCCGGCTGGGCGCGCTGGCCAAGAAGGGCTACAACCCCGTGGTCGGCGTCGGCTTCGCGTACGCCCCGGCGGTGAAGGCGGCCGCCGCGAAGTACCCGAAGACCACCTTCGGCATCATCGACGACTCGACGGTCCAGGCGAAGAACGTCGCGGACCTCGTCTTCAGCGAGGAGCAGGGCTCCTACCTCGCGGGTGTCGCCGCCGCGAAGGCGACGAAGGCGGACACCGTGGGCTTCGTGGGCGGCGTGGACGTGCCGCTGATCCACAAGTTCGAGGCCGGCTTCGTGCAGGGCGTCAAGGACACGAACCCCAAGGTCAAGGTGTTGACGCAGTACCTGACCGAGACGGCGCAGGAGGGCGGCTTCTCCAGCCCGGACAAGGGCAAGACCGCAGCCCAGGCCCAGCTCGAGAAGGGCGCCGACGTGATCTACCACGCGGCGGGCCTGTCCGGCCAGGGCGTCATCGAGGCCGCCGCCGCCCAGAAGAAGTGGGCCATCGGCGTCGACTCGGACCAGTACGAGCAGAAGCCGCTCGCCGCGTACAAGGACTACATCCTGACGTCGGCGACCAAGGACGTCGGCCGGGCCGTGTACGAGCTGGCGAAGTCCGTGAAGGACGGCAAGCCGCTGTCCGGCGAGACCCGCTTCGACCTCAAGGCGGGCGGCGTCGGCATCACCGAGACGAACCCGAAGTACAAGGAGATCCCGGGCCTGGCCGACGCGGTGGCGAAGGCCAAGCAGGACATCATCGACGGCAAGGTCACCGTGGCCACGAAGCCGTAGCGGGACCCGTCCCCGCCCGGCACCCACGCCGCGTCGCACCCCGGCCCGCCTGCCCGACAGGCCCTGGGCCGGGGTGCACCTGTATGTCCGTACAACATCGCTTACCGTCGTTTTCAGTACGGACCGATAACGGTCTTCCGGGGGGTCTTCAACGAGCGTTCTACGCGCGTTAATCTGCGGCGAAGCCAGCGCCGTCCGGACCGTCGTCGGTGCTTGTACCCAAGGAGCTCATCCCATGCGCCGCGTTTCCCGCATCGCGCTCGCAGGCACTGCGACCGTCGCCCTCGCCGCCTCCCTCACCGCCTGTGGCGGCACGTCCAGCGACGCCGCCGGCAAGGAGAACGGCGGCAAGTCCAAGGGCCTCGCCCTCGCGTACGACGTCGGTGGCCGCGGCGACCAGTCCTTCAACGACGCCGCGTACGCGGGCATGGTGAAGGCCGAGAAGGCGTTCGGCTACAAGGGCGAGGACCAGGAGCCGACCGACGGCGAGACGGACGCGGACAAGACCGCCCGCCTGGTCTCCCTCGCGAAGGCCGGCTACAACCCGGTCGTCGGTGTCGGCTTCGCGTACGCCCCGGCGGTGAAGGCGGCCGCCGCGAAGTACCCGAAGACCACCTTCGGCATCGTCGACGACTCGACGGTCCAGGCGAAGAACGTCGCGGACCTCGTCTTCAGCGAGCAGGAGGCCTCCTACCTCGCGGGTGTCGCCGCGGCCAAGGCGACCAAGTCGAACACCGTGGGCTTCGTGGGAGGCGTCGACGTCCCCCTGATCCACAAGTTCGAGGCGGGCTTCACGCAGGGCGCCCAGGACACGAACCCCAAGGTCAAGGTCGTCAAGCAGTACCTGAGCGAGACCGCGGAGGAGGGCGGCTTCTCCAGCCCGGACAAGGGCAAGACCGCCGCCGAGGCGCAGATCGAGAAGGGCGCCGACGTGGTCTACCACGCGGCGGGCCTGTCCGGTCAGGGCGTCATCGAGGCCGCCGCCGCCAAGAAGGTCTGGGCGATCGGCGTCGACTCGGACCAGTACAGCCAGAAGGCGCTGGCCAAGTACAAGGACAGCATCCTCACCTCGGCCACGAAGAACGTCGCGGAGGCCGTGTTCAACCTGGCCCAGTCGGTGCAGGACGGCAAGCCGGAGTCGGGCGTCGTCACCGGCGACCTGAAGTCGGGCGAGGTGGGTCTCGCGGACTCGAACCCGGAGTTCTCCGGTAACGATGAGATTCAGAAGGCGCTGAAGGCTGCCGAGACGGGCATCACCAGCGGCAAGATCAAGGTCAAGAGCAAGCCGTAACCTCGGGACACGAGTGGGGGACGGGGTGCGGGACGCCCCGGCGCGCACAGCGCCGGGACCGGTCCGTGCCCCGTTCGCGGCGGGCGGCGGAGGCCATCACCTCCCGGCGATTCGCCCGAATTGACCGGCTCGCGTCCACTTCGTACTGCCGTAGGGGCTCTACGCGTGTAGAAGGCCCCCTTCTCTCAGGAGAGTGCGCCATCAACGCGTCCAGCAGCCCGCCGGCCGTCGAACTGACCGGCATCACCAAACGCTTCCCCGGTGTCGTCGCCAACCACGACATCCACCTGACCGTCGTCAAGGGCACCGTGCACGCCCTCGTCGGCGAGAACGGGGCCGGCAAGTCGACCCTGATGAAGATCCTCTACGGCATGCAGAAGCCGGACGAGGGCACCATCGCGATCGACGGCGTGACCGTCACGTACGCCTCGCCCGCCGACGCCATCGCGCGCGGCATCGGCATGGTGCACCAGCACTTCATGCTCGCCGACAACCTCACGGTCCTCGAGAACGTGGTCCTCGGCAGCGAGAAGCTCTACGGCATCGGCGCCAGGGCCCGCCGCAAGATCCTCGAGATATCCGACCGGTACGGCCTCGGGGTCCGCCCCGACCTCCTCGTCGAGGACCTCGGCGTCGCCGACCGCCAGCGCGTCGAGATCCTCAAGGTCCTCTACCGCGGCGCCACCACCCTGATCCTCGACGAGCCGACCGCCGTGCTCGTCCCGCAGGAGGTCGACGCGCTCTTCGACAACCTGCGCGAGCTCAAGGCCGAGGGCCTGTCCGTCATCTTCATCTCGCACAAGCTCGGCGAGGTCCTCTCCGTCGCCGACGAGATCACCGTCATCCGGCGCGGCACCACCGTCGGCACCGCGGTCCCCGCGGAGACGACGCCCAAGCAGCTCGCCGAGCTGATGGTCGGCTCCGAACTGCCCACGCCGGAGACCGCCGAGTCCACCGTCACCGACCGGCCGGTGCTCACCGTCGACAGCCTCCGGCTCGATGCCGAGGGCGGCCGCCCGCTGCTCGACGACATCTCCTTCACTCTCCACGCCGGCGAGGTCCTCGGCCTCGCGGGTGTCGAGGGCAACGGCCAGACCGAGCTGATCGACGCGCTCATCGGCCTCAAGCACGCCGACTCCGGCACCATCGCGCTCGAGGCCGAGGAGATCACCGCCTGGGCCACCCGCAAGCGCCGCGAGCAGGGCATCGGGTACATCCCCGAGGACCGTCACCGGCACGGCCTGCTCCTGGAGTCGCCGCTCTGGGAGAACCGCATCCTCGGCCACGTCACCGAGAAGCCCAACGCGCGCGGCGTGCTCATCGACATCAAGGCGGCGCAGGCGGACACCCGCCGCATCGTCGAGGAGTACGACGTCCGTACGCCCGGCATCGACGTCACCGCCGCCTCCCTGTCCGGCGGCAACCAGCAGAAGCTGATCGTCGGCCGCGAGATGAGCCACAAGCCGCGCTTCCTCATCGCCGCGCACCCGACGCGCGGCGTCGACGTCGGCGCGCAGGCCCAGATCTGGGACCAGATCCGCGAGGCCCGCCGCGAGGGCCTGGCCGTCCTGCTGATCTCGGCGGACCTGGACGAGCTGATCGGCCTCTCGGACACCCTGCGCGTGATCTATCGCGGCAGGCTCGTCGCCGACGCCGACCCGGCCACCATCACGCCCGAGGAGCTGGGTTCGGCGATGACCGGCGCGGCCTCCGGCCACCTGGAACACGTAAGCGAAGACGCCGCCGAGGTGCCCGCGGCGCGGCAGGCGGAGGACGAGTCCTGATGGCGATGAAGAACAAGTTCGACAAGGAGCGGCTGCTCCTCGGTGTCTCGGGGCCGGTCATCGCCCTGCTGACCGCCGTCGTCCTCACCTCGGTGGTGCTGGTCGCCTCGGGCAAGAGCCCGATCGAGCCGTACAGCATCATGTTCGAGCAGGCGACCTTCTCCGACGTGCAGGTCCTGATCATCAACCAGGCCGGCATGTACTACCTCGCCGCGCTCGCGGTCGCCATCGGCTTCCGCATGAACCTCTTCAACATCGGTGTGGACGGCCAGTACCGGCTCGCCGCCGTCGTCGCCGCCATCGTCGGCGCGAAGGTGGCCCTGCCGGGCTTCGTGCAGATCCCGATGCTGATCCTCATCGCGATGCTCACCGGCGCCATGTGGGCCGGCATCGCGGGCATCCTCAAGGTGACCCGCGGCGTCAGCGAGGTCGTCGCGACGATCATGCTGAACTCGATCGCCTCCAGCCTCATCGGCTACCTCTACCTGCCCGAGGTCTTCGGCGTGCAGGTCGGCAACAACAAGACGACCGGCGTCATGCACGAGTCCGGCTGGTTCCCCGGGATCAACATGGGCGAGGGCGTCGGCGAGATCTACGGCTTCGTCGTCATCGCGGCGCTGCTCGGTGTCGCCTACTGGTTCGTGCTCAACCGCACCCGCTTCGGCTTCGACCTGCGCGCCACCGGCGCCTCCGAGTCCGCCGCGGCCGCCTCCGGCGTCGACGCCAAGCGCATGGTCCTCACCGCGATGCTCGTCTCGGGCGCGCTGGCCGGCCTCGCCGGGCTGCCGCTGCTGCTCGGCGACACCCACACGTACTCGCTCACCTTCCCGACCACGATCGGTTTCCAGGGCATCACCATCGCCCTGCTCGGCCGCAACTCGCCGGTCGGCATCGCCTTCGCCGCACTCCTCATCTCCTGGCTGGAGAAGGCCTCGCAGGAACTCGACCTGCAGGGCTACGACAAGGAGATCGCGGTGATCATGCAGGGCATCATCACGATCGCCGTCGTCGTCTCCTACGAGGCCGTACGCGTCTGGGGCCAGCGCCGCCAGCAGCGCCGGGTCGGCATCGAACTCGCCGTCGCCGCCGCCGAGAACACCACGGAACTGAAGAAGGAGGCGGCTGCCCGATGAGCACGACCACGGTCCTCGACAAGAAGCCCGCGTCGCAGCCCGCACCCGGCCGCCGACGCGTCTCCCTGCCCGTCCTGATGCTCGTCATCGCCGGTGTCCTCGCGCTGACCTCCCTGGTCCGCCTGATCACCGACGCCGACGGCATCACCAACGTCAGCCAGATGGCCACCGCCCTCCAGCTCGCCATCCCGATCGGGCTCGCCGGACTCGGCGGCCTGTGGGCGGAGCGGGCCGGCGTCGTCAACATCGGCCTCGAGGGCATGCTCATCCTCGGCACCTGGTTCGGCGCCTGGGCGGGCTACCAGTGGGGCCCCTGGGTCGGTGTCCTCGCGGGCATCCTCGGCGGTGCGCTCGGCGGACTGCTGCACGCCGTCGTCACGGTCACCTTCAACGTGAACCACATCGTCTCCGGTGTGGCCATCAACATCCTCGCGCTCGGCGTCACCCGCTACCTCTCCAACTTCGCGTTCGAGGGCGTCGAGGGCGGCACCACCAAGCAGTCGCCGCCCGTGGACTCGCTCGGCACGATCACCGTGCCGGGGCTCTCCGACTGGCTCACCACCCTGAACGAGAAACACTGGTTCCTGATCTCGGACATCGCCGGGCTCCTCGGCGGCCTGGTCACCAGCCTGTCGCCGCTCACGATCGTCGCCGTGGCGCTCGTGCCGTTCACCTGGTGGGTGCTGTGGCGCACGGCCTTCGGCCTGCGGCTGCGCTCCTGCGGCGAGAACCCCGTCGCCGCCGAGTCGCTCGGCGTCAACGTGATCAAGTACAAGTACCTGGCCGTCATCATCTCCGGCGGCCTGGCCGGCCTCGGCGGCGCCTTCCTGTCGATCGTCGCCAACCCCTTCTACCTGGAGGGGCAGACGGCCGGTAAGGGCTACATCGGTCTCGCCGCGATGATCTTCGGCAACTGGATGCCGGGCGGACTCGCCCTCGGCGCCGGTCTGTTCGGCTACACCGACAGCCTCAAGCTGCGCGGCGGCACCGAGAACGTCCACGCGCTGCTCCTCCTCGTGGCCCTCCTCCTGGTCATCGCCGCGATCTGGACCCTCGTCAGGAAGAAGTACGTCGCCGGTGTCGTCTGCGCCGTCGCCGCCGCCGGGATGGCAGCCTGGTACGCCACGACGGACGACGTGCCGACCCAGCTCGTCACCGCCACCCCGTACATCGTCACGCTGCTCGTCCTGTCCTTCTCGGCCCAGCGCCTGCGCATGCCGAAGGCCGACGGCCAGCCCTACCGGAAGGGCCAGGGCAAGTGACCAGCCACGCCGACCCGGCCGACGCCGTCGACTGGGAGGCCCTGCGCGAGGCCGCACGCGAGGCGATGTCCCGCGCGTACGCCCCGTACTCGGGCTTCCCCGTCGGCGCGGCGGCCCGGGTCGCCGACGGCCGCACCGTGTCCGGCTGCAACGTGGAGAACGCCTCGTACGGCATCGGGCTGTGCGCCGAGTGCGGGCTCGTCTCCCAGCTGCAGCTGACCGGCGGCGGCCGGCTGACCCACTTCACGTGCGTCGACGGCAAGGGCGAGCTGCTCATGCCGTGCGGCCGCTGCCGCCAGCTGCTCTACGAGTTCGGCGGCAAGGAGCTCCTCCTGGAGACGGCGTCGGGGGTGCGCCCGCTCGGGGAGCTGCTCCCGGACGCCTTCGGGCCGGAGCACCTGGACGCGTAGCGACCGGGCGCGCCAACGCCGAGAGGGTCCCGCCGAGTTGGCGGGGCCCTCTTCTCTCCCCGGTGTCTATGCGCGTAGAGTCGGCGGGGCCCAGCGCACGCGGGCCGCGCCGGAACCGGCCGGAACTGGAAGGAACGCCATGGACGTCATCTCCGTCATCCGTACCAAGCGGGACCGGGGCCGCCTCACCGACGAGCAGATCGACTGGGTCGTCGGCGCCTACACGCGCGGCGACGTCGCCGACGAGCAGATGTCGGCCCTCGCCATGGCGATCTTCCTCAACGGGATGGACCGCGCGGAGATCGCCCGCTGGACCGCCGCGATGATCGACTCGGGCGAGCGGATGGACTTCTCCACCCTGTCCCGGCCCACCGCCGACAAGCACTCCACCGGCGGTGTCGGCGACAAGATCACGCTGCCGCTCGCCCCGCTCGTCGCCGCGTGCGGCGCCGCCGTGCCCCAGCTGTCCGGGCGCGGCCTCGGCCACACCGGCGGCACGCTCGACAAGCTCGAGGCGGTGCCCGGCTGGCGCGCGGACCTCGACAACGCGCAGATGATGCGCACCCTCGAGGACGTCGGGGCCGTCGTCTGCGCCCCGGGCAGCGGCCTCGCCCCCGCCGACAAGAAGCTCTACGCCCTGCGCGACGTCACCGCGACCGTCGAGTGCATCCCGCTCATCGCCTCCTCGATCATGTCGAAGAAGATCGCCGAGGGCACCGGTTCGCTGGTCCTCGACGTGAAGGTCGGCTCCGGTGCCTTCATGAAGGACATCGGCGCGGCCCGCGAGCTCGCCCGCACGATGGTGGGCCTCGGCGCCGACCACGGGCTGCCCACCGTCGCCCTCCTGACCGACATGGACACTCCGCTCGGGCTCACCGCGGGCAACGCGCTCGAGGTGCGCGAGTCCGTCGAGGTGCTGGCCGGCGGCGGCCCCGCGGACGTGGTCGAACTGACCCTGGCGCTGGCCCGCGAGATGCTCGACGCCGCGGGCCTCAAGGACGCCGACCCCGCCGAGGCGCTCGCCGACGGCTCGGCGATGGACGCGTGGCGGCGGATGATCGCCGCGCAGGGCGGCGACCCGGCGGCGGCGCTGCCCACGGCCCGCGAGACCCACGTGGTGACGGCCCGCGCGTCCGGGGTGCTGACCCGGCTCGACGCGCTGGGCGTCGGCCTCGCCGCCTGGCGCCTCGGGGCGGGCCGGGCCCGCAAGGAGGACCCGGTGCAGGCGGCGGCCGGGGTCGAACTCCACGCGAAGCCGGGGGACTCGGTGTTCGCGGGCCAGGCCCTGATGACCCTGCACACGGACACGCCCGAGCGGTTCGGATACGCCCTGGAGGCGCTGGACGGGGCGTACGACGTCGCACCGGCCGGCACGCCCTTCACGGCCCCGTCGATCGTGCGGGAACGTATCGCCTGACCTGCGATGTCCTCGTCCGGGTGAACGGGATCGGTGGACCGCCACCGGTCTCGTTCGGCGTGCTGGTATCGGTGACGCACCGACAAGGAGACCGCCATGAGCGCACTGACGGCGACCCCTCGACCGCCGACGGCTCAGCCCAACAGGGCCGCCACCACCACGAGCACCGGCACCGACGCCATCGTCGACAGCAGGATCGACTCCCGGGCCAGCCGCTCGCCCACCTCGTAACGGCTCGCGTAGGTGAAGAGGTTCTGCGCGGCCGGGAGCGCGGAGGTCACCACCACGTCGAGCAGCCGCTCCCCGCTCAGCCCGAAGACGAACACCGCGAGCGCCCAGGACGCGACGGGCTGGCCCACGGACTTGAGCGCCGCTGACAGCAGGACGGGCGTCCGGTCCGCTCCCGGCCCGCCCGGCCAGGAACTGCCGCACAGCGAGATGCCGAAGGCGATCAGGATCGCCGGCACCGACATGTTCGCGATGAGTTCCAGCGGGTCGAACACCGGCGACGGCACCGTCCAGCCCGTCGCCGAGACCACGACCCCCGCGAGCGCCCCGATCGCGATGGGGTTCCGGAACGGGGTGAGCACCCGCTGCCACCAGGTCTGCCGCGTCCCGGACGCCTGGGCGAGGTCGAGGACGGTCAGCGCGACCGGCGTCACCACGATCTGCTGGAACAGCAGCACGGGCGCCACGAGGGACGCGTCCCCGAGCACGTACACGGCGATCGGGATGCCCAGGTTCCCCGAGTTGACGTAGCTGGAGCACAGCGCGCCGATCGTGGTGCGGCCCACGCCCCAGCCGCGGACGACCGCCACGGCCACGAAGACCCCGGCGACCGCCAGCGTCGACAGGGCCGTGACGAGCAGGCTCGGCGAGAGGATCAGCGACAGGTCGGCCTTCGCGAGCATCGTGAACAGCAGCGCGGGCGTCGCCACATGGAAGGCGAGCTTGGTGAGCACCTCACGGCCGGACGGGCCCAGATACCCCTTGCGGCCGATGAGATAGCCGACACCGATGACGACGGCGATGACCGCGAACCCGTTCAGAACCCCTTGCACGGGCTCCACCCTCGGGCGCGCGGGAACCGCCGGTCAACAGTGATCCACTCCGACGTGACGCGGCACACGCCGCGTGTCCGCGTGCCGCCGATGAGTTCCGCGCGGCCGCGCGGTCATGACTACGTGGCTGCTTCATCGAATCCTGGTGTCGTGGTGCTCGCCGGGCCGATCCGCGCCGGTGACGCACCACAGCTCTGCGACCGTGTCCGCACCGCCCTGGGCGGGGCCCCCGCGGACGCGGGGGTGCGCACGGTCGTGTGCGACGTCTCCGCCGTGACGAGCACCGACCTCGCCACGCTGGACGCGCTCGCCCGGATGCAGCTCGCCGCGCGGCGGGCCGGCGGACGGATACGCCTGCGCGATCCGTCCCCCCGCCTCGCGCTCCTGCTCGGCATCACCGGCTTCGACGGGGTGCTGGCCGCCGAGGGCCGGGCCGGCCCCGGCTCAGGCGTCCAGGTGCTCGGGGACCCCGAAGAGCGGGAACCACCGCTTGCCGAGGTCCAGGAAACAGTGGAATCCGGCGATCCGGCCCTCTGAGATCTCCAGGACCTGGATGGCCCACGGCGTGTAACCGCCGTGCTCCGGATCGGGCTTGTAGTGGGCGAACGCGGGCGTCCCGTTCGCCGAGACCGGCAGCAGCCGCGAGTTCTCGCACTCGTGGCCGATCGTGAGCATGAAGCCCGTGATGTCGTCCGTGCCGCGCAGCCAGAGGTCGAACGGCGGCATCGTCATGACGGCGTCCTCGGCGAGGAGCTCCGTCAGCGCCTTCATGTCGTAGCCCTCGAAGGCCGTGACATAGCGCTCGAGGAGCTTCTGCTGCTCGTCGTCGAGCGGGTCCGCCGTCGCCGAGTCGGCGGGCGGGGCCTCCGCCAGCGTCGCCCGCGCCCGCTGAAGCGCGCTGTTCACCGACGCGACCGTCGTGTCCAGCAGCTCGGCGACCTCGCTCGCCTTCCACGCGAGGACCTCGCGCAGGAGGAGCACCACCCGCTGCTTCGGCGGCAGTTGCTGCAGGGCCGCGACGAACGCGAGCCGCACGGACTCCTTCGCGACCGCGGCCTCCGCCGGGTCGTGCACGGTCGGCAGGACGCGGGCGTCGGGCATCGGCTCCAGCCACACATTGTCCGGGCGCGGGGTCAGGGCGGCCTGCGCGAGCGGGGCCGCGGCGGTCAGGTCCATCGGACGGGCCCGCTTGTTGCCCGCGTTCAGCAGATCCAGGCAGACGTTCGTCGCGATGCGGTAGAGCCAGGAGCGCAGCGAGGAGCGGCCCTCGAACTTGTCGAAGCTGCGCCAGGCGCGCACCATCGTGTCCTGCACGGCGTCCTCGGCCTCGAACGCCGATCCCAGCATCCGGTAGCAGTACCCGGTCAGCTCGACCCGGTGCTTCTCCAGGTCCTCGAGTCCCGGCTGTGTCGCGGTGTCGCTCATCGTCCCCACGCCCCCATAGCGGCTGTGACTACCCACACATCTCCAGCACTTCGAAAGCTACCGCAGCCCACTGACAATGGCCCCCGGACCCGCAAAACGCGCAGGTCCGAGGGCCGTTGTGGGAACGCCGGGGACGGGTGGGGTGCCAGGGACGGGTGGGGCGCCTGGGACGGGTGGCGCGCCCGGACTCAGTGGGCGGTCACCGTGCGTCGCGCAGCCGGGGCGGTCCGTCGCTGCGACCGGGCCGCGTACGTCCCCCACAGAGTCAGGGAGACGACGCCGAGCACGGCCACGAAGCCGAGGCCGACCGTGCCGGCCCAGCCCTCGGCGTGGAAGGCCAGGGCGCCGACGGCCGAGCCGACGCTGGAGCCCACGTAGTAGGCGGACTGGTACAGCGCGGACGCCTGTGCGCGGCCGTGCGTCGCGGTGTGGCTGACCGAGGACGAGGCCGTCGCGTGCCCGGCGAAGAACCCGGCCGTGATCAGCACCAGCCCGAGCAGGACGACGGGGAAGAGCGGGACGAGCGCGAGCAGCAGGCCCGTCATCGTCGTGCCGGCGGCCAGGTACAGGGTGCCGCGCCGGCCGAGCCGCGCGACGAGCCGGCCGGCCGCCGCCGAGGACAGCGTGCCGACGAGGTACACGAGGAAGATCGAGCCGACGACGCCCTGCGGGAGCGAGAACGGGGCGGCGCTCAGCCGGTAGCCGATCACGGTGTAGACCGCGCCGAACACCGTCATGAACAGGGCGCCGATCACGTACAGGCGGCGCAGCAGCGGGTTGCCGAGGTGGCCGGCGACCGTGCGGGCCAGGGCGCGCGGGCGCAGCGAGCCGGGCACGAAGTGCCGCGGCGCGGGCAGCAGCAGCCGGAACGCGACGGCGCACACCACGGCCATGACCCCGATGACGCCGACGGCCGCGCGCCAGCCCCAGGCCTGGGCGATCCAGCCGCCCACGACCCGGCCGCTCATGCCGCCGATGGAGTTGCCCGCGACGAACAGTCCGATGGCCCCGACCAGTGCCTTCGGCCGCACCTCCTCCGCCAGGTACGCCATCGCGGAGGCGGGCAGCCCGGCCAGCGCGGCGCCCTGCAGAGCGCGCAGCGCGATCAGGACGCCGAGCGACGGCGCGAAGGGGACCAGCAGCCCGACCGCGACGGCCACCGCCAGTGAGGCCGTCATCACCGCGCGCCGCCCGAACCGCTCGGACAGGGCACTCAGCGGCAGCACGCACACCGCGAGCGCGAAGGTCGCCCCGGACACGGTCCAGCTCGCGGTGCTCGCGCTCGCGCCGAAGTCCGCGGAGACGAGGGGCAGCAGGGCCTGGGTGGAGTAGAGGAGCGCGAAGGTGGCGACGCCGGCGAGGAACAGCGCGAGGCTCATCCGGCGGTAGCCGGGGCCGCCCGGCGTCATACGGGTGTCGCGCGGGCCGGTGTCGTCGGACGCGGCCGGAGCGGGCGCAGGGGCGGACGGCGCGGAGGGTGCGGGGAGAGCGGGGGCGGCGACCGCGGGGGTGGCGGCCGCCTGGCTACTGGCAGGAGGCATGCCCCGAACGTAGGCCGACCTCGACTGATGCGTCCAATGCATGAACCGTCCATAATCGTTCCCATGCAGCATGAGCACAGGTCGGGGCCGCGCCTGTCACTTCTCGGTGACACAGAAGACATGGTCACGTTGCTCGCGCCGCGGCTGGCGTACTTCGCCGCCGTGGCCCGCACCGAGCACGTGACGCGCGCCGCGCAGGAGCTGGACGTCCCGCAGTCCACGCTGTCGCGCGCGCTGGCCCGGCTCGAACGGGACCTGGGCGTCGACCTGTTCGCCCGCCACGGCCGCACCGTGTCCCTCACCCCGGCGGGCCGCACCTTCCTCGGCTCCGTCGAGCGCGCGCTCGGCGAGGTCGGCAAGGCCGCCGAGTCCGTCCGGGCCGACGCCGACCCGGAGTCCGGCAAGGTCGCCTTCGGCTTCCTGCACACGATGGGCACCGAGACCGTGCCCGGCCTGATCCGCGCCTTCCGCGCCGACCACCCGCGCATCCGCTTCAGTCTCGTGCAGAACTACGGCGAGGCGATGCTGGAGCGGCTGCGGGCCGGCGAGCTCGACCTGTGCCTGACCTCCCCGGTGCCGGACGCGCCCGGACTCGTCGCCCGCCGCCTCGACGAGCAGCGGCTGCGTCTGGTCGTCCCGGAGGACCACCGGCTCGCCGCCCGCAAGCGGATCCGGCTCGCCGAGGCCGCCGACGAGACCTTCGTGACCCTCGAACCGGGCTACGGGCTGCGCCGCATCACCGACGACCTGTGCGCCGAGGCCGGGTTCACGCCCCGCGTCGCGTTCGAGGGCGAGGAGGCGGAGACGCTGCGGGGCCTGGTCGCGGCGGGCCTCGGCGTCGCGCTCCTGCCGCCGCCCGCGGTGCCGCGCCCCGGTGTCGTGGAGCTGGCGGTGACGGGGCAGCGCGCGGTGCGCGAGATCGGCGTGGCCTGGCTGGAGGGTCACCCGGACACACCGCCGGTCGCAGCGTTCAAGCGGTTCCTGCTGTCGCGCCGCGGCCGGCTGCTCCCGGAGCAGGCGGCCCCGGAGTAGCCGTTTGCCGCGCCCCGGCAGACTGCGGGGCGCGAGCGGTGCCCGGAGCCGACCTGGCTGCGCGGCGGCGCACGGTGCAGGCTTGTGCGCAGGGGCGGGACGGAACGGTACGGACGGGGTGGGGTGCGGCAGATGCCGGAGTCGGGGCGTACGGGTCCTGCGGGGCCGGGGGAGAGCGGCCGGGGCGAGGCGCCCGCGCACGTCGCGTACCGGGCGGGGCATGCCAGGCGGCTCGCCCGCAGCACGTACATCGGCACGCTGCTCGTGCTGCTCGGCGCGGTCCTGTTCGCCCTGATCGTGCCGGCCGAGGCGGACAACCGCGCCTACGCGGCCGCCCCGGACTGTCCCGCGGGCACCACCCGCGCCGACACCTGCCGGGTGAGCGCGGAGGCGACCGTGCGGCGCAAGGACCGCGACACCAGCGGCAGGAGCACCAAGTACTACCTGGTCCTCGACGACCGGGGCACGGGCGCGGAGCACCGCGTCCGGCTGCCGTCCGGCACGGCCCTCTACGCCGGGGTCCGGCCCGGCGACCGGGTCACGGCCACGTACTGGCGCGACACGGTCCGTGAGGTGCGCCGCGGGGAGCACTCCGCGACGGCCCGCCTCTCGCCGGCCCACGACGGGCGGCTGCCCGGCGCGTTCGCCGTCGTCCTGCTCGCCTTCGGGCTCGGGACGCTCTGGTACGCCTGGTTCCTGCGCCACCGGCCGGACGTCCCGGGGGAGGCCCTGTCCCCGGCCGCACCCGTCGGCATGATCGCGGGGGCGCTCGTGGGCGGGACGGGCTTTCCCGTGGTGCTCCTCGCGGCCGACGACGTCTGGTCGGGCCTGGAGTTCACCGCGTGGTCCGTGCTCGGCGCACTGCCGCTGTCCGCGCTCCTGTCGTGGTGGGTCGTGCACCGCATGCGCCGCGGCGCCGCGCGTCTCGTCCCCGCCCCGCTCGTCCGCCGCAGGGTGCTCACCGCCGTGGTGCACGGTGACGTCCCGTACAGCAGGGCCGGGTACGGCCACCTCGTCGCCGGTGAGGGACCGCCCGCCGTCACCACGGACCCCGCCGGGCGCGTGGCACTGATCCCGCTGCCGCCGACCCTGCGCGTGCGGCGGGTGCGCGAACTCCTGCGCGGCGACCCGCCGTTCGCCCCGCCGCGGCGCGGTGAGTACGTGGTCGTCATCGAGTGCGTGGACGGCGACCGGACGGTCCTCGTGCTGGCGGGGAAGAAGGACGCGCCGTTCGTGCTGGGGGCGCTGCACGCCCTGGGCGGCGACTGAGGCGGTCCCGGCCCCGGATCATCGCGGTAGCGTCCGGCCGAAACCCGCCGCCAGCGGCATCCGCAGTCCGATGGGTGGCGGCGCGGCCAGGGCGTCCCGGAGCGGACGGGAGAAGGGCCGGGCGAAGAGCGTCCCGAGCGTGAAGTCCACCGCGAGGGCGGCGACTTCGGAGCGGTGCTGGTGCAGGGCGTGCCCGTCCGAGTGGACCTCGAAGCGGCACACGTCGCGGTTGGCCTTCTTGGCGCGCCCGGCGAGCCGGAAGGACAACTCCGGGTCGGTGCGCCGGTCGTCGGTGCCGTGCACGATCAGGACGTGCCGGCCGGCGAGCTGCTTCACCGGTTCGGGCGGCGCCGCGACGTCGTCCTCGGGCAGCCAGGGGGCCAGGGCGAGCACGGAGTTGACGGCGGTGTGGCCGGCGGCGTGCAGAGCGGCGCGCGCCCCCATGCCGACGCCGACGAGGCAGACCGGTACGTCGCCGTAGCGGCGCACCACCTCGTCGGCGGCCCAGCGCGCGTCGCGGACCAGTTCGGCCTGTGCGCCGTTCCAGCCGCGGCCGCGGTAGTGCACGGCGTGCGTGACCAGGCCCTCGTCGCGGCCCGCGCGGGTGAGTCTGCGGGCCAGCGGGCGCAGGGCCGTGGCGGCCAGCGGTGAGGGTCTGCGGGTGGAGTGCTCCTCGCCGGAGGGCAGCAGCAGCGCCACCCCTCCCACCGCTCCGGGCACGGGCCCGGCCGCCTTGCCGAGCCTGGCCGCGCGGTCCTGCGTCGCTTCCTGCTGCATGACAGAACAGTGTCAGAAGCGCCGATGGACGCGACCCGTCCACCGGGTCACTGTTACGTATCGACGGATCGTTTTCCGTCGCCGCACCGGTGCAGTCTACGCGCGTAGGCGTTAGGGTGCGGCAATGACGAGCCAGACGACCGTGCACCCCGACCGACTCCGGGTCCCGAGCCCGGACCAGATCCGCCGCGCTCCCAAGGTGCTGCTCCACGACCACCTCGACGGTGGCCTGCGCCCCGGCACGATCGTCGACCTGGCCGGCGAGCAGGGCTACACGAACCTGCCGGAGACCGACCCCGACAAGCTCGGCGTCTGGTTCCGCGACGCGGCCGACTCGGGCTCGCTGGAGCGCTACCTGGAGACGTTCTCGCACACCTGTGCCGTCATGCAGACCGAGGAGGCGCTGTTCCGCGTCGCCGCCGAAAGCGCCGAGGACCTCGCCGAGGACGGCGTCGTCTACGCGGAGATCCGGTACGCCCCCGAGCAGCACCTCGAGAAGGGCCTCAGCCTCGAACAGGTCGTCGAGGCGGTCAACGCCGGCTTCCGGGAGGGCGAGCGGCGCGCGAAGGAGAGCGGCCACCGCATCCGGGTCGGCGCCCTGCTCACCGCCATGCGGCACGCGGCCCGCGCCCTGGAGATCGCCGAACTGGCCAACCGCTACCGGGACTCGGGCGTGGTCGGATTCGACATCGCGGGCGCCGAGGCCGGCTACCCGCCCACCCGGCACCTCGACGCGTTCGAGTACCTCAAGCGCGAGAACAACCACTTCACGATCCACGCGGGCGAGGCGTTCGGTCTCCCGTCGATCTGGCAGGCCCTGCAGTGGTGCGGTGCCGACCGGCTCGGCCACGGCGTGCGCATCATCGACGACATCGTCACGGACGGCGGGGACGGCACGGTCACGCTCGGCCGCCTCGCCTCGTACGTGCGCGACAAGCGCATCCCGCTCGAGATGTGCCCGTCGTCCAACCTCCAGACGGGCGCGGCGAGTTCGATCGCCGAGCACCCGATCGGGCTGCTGCGCGAGCTGCGGTTCCGGGTGACGGTGAACACGGACAACCGGCTGATGTCGGGGACGTCGATGAGCCGTGAGTTCGCCCTGCTGGTCGAGGCCTTCGGGTACTCCCTCACCGACCTCGAGTGGTTCACGGTGAACGCCCTCAAGTCGGCCTTCATCCCGTTCGACGAACGGCTCGCGATGATCAACGACGTGGTGAAGCCGCGCTACGCCGAACTGCGCTCGGAGTGGCTGTTCCGGTAGACCGGAATGGTTGATTCCGGTCAACACCAGGTTGACGACTGAGTAACTCCACAGTGGCCCCCGGTGTTTGCCGAGAACCGACCCATTCCCAAGGAACCAGGAACAAGGGACCCATGAAGCAGTCTGCTGTGAAGACCCTCGGTGTCGCCGCTCTCGGTGCCGCCTTCGCCGCCGCCGGTGCCGGTGCCGCGAACGCCGCCCCGGCCGTCCCGGACGCCGCTGGGGCCCTCGGCTCCGTCAGCTCGATCGTTCCGGTCGAGCAGGCGGCGAGCACCCTGCCGGCCGGTACCCCGCAGGCCGTCAGCGCCGCGCAGAGCGCCGTGGGCAGCGGTGTCGCCGCCGCCCAGCCGGCCGTCGCCAAGCTCGCCGACGGCGGCGACCCGGTCTCGGGCCTGCTCGGCGGCCTGCCGACGCAGGGCCTGCCCACCCAGGGCCTGCCGCTCGGCTGACCCGGCCCGCACGCCCGAAGGGGCGCACCCCGCGATCCGCGGAGTGCGCCCCTTCGGCGTCGTCGGTGGGTGAGGCGGTCACCAGGCCTGGCGGACCCGGCCCTCGCTCGGCAGCAGCACCCACAGGGCGATGTAGAGCAGGAACTGCGGGCCGGGCAGCAGACAGGACAGCAGGAAGATCACGCGCATCGTGGTCGCGGAGGTGCCGAAGCGCCGTGCCAGCGCTGCGCACACTCCGCCGATCATCCGTCCGTTCGTGGGGCGGGCCAGGGCGGTCATGGTGGGCTCCTTCGCGAACCGTGGATCGTGGACGTGTGGTGCTTACGTCTTCGACCGTACGGTCACGAAGCGGGTGAAACGTCACCTCACGGGGCGATGCCGACCCTGGGAATCGTCGGGGTCGGACCCTGAGCCGGCTCGTCCGCGGGGAGGGGCGCACCCCCGGACCCGCGGCGGAGCCGGGCCCGCACCGCGGGCACCACGGCCACGTGCGCGAGCGCGACGCCCACCGTGTTGAGCAGCAGCGAGTCCACGTCCACGACCTGCCCCGGCACCCCGGTCTGCAGCAGCTCGATGCCGAGCGAGATCAGCGCGCCCGCCGCGACCGTACGCACCAGCGAACCCCACGCCGAGACCTGGAGCCGCCCGCCGGCCAGCGGCAGCAGCACCCCGAGCGGGGCGAGCAGCAGCAGACCCCCGCCGATCCGCCGCCCGCCGGTACGCCAGCCGAGCTCCAGATCGGCCCGGATCCCGGCCAGCGGATGCAGATTCGCGGCGCTCACCCAGGGCACGTCCAGCGGCCGCAGCGTGAACCACGCGACGAGTAGGAGATGTCCGGCGAGGACGACGAGTCCCGCCGTACGGAAGTGGGCCGCGGCCCTGTGGCCGCCCGGGCGATGGTGCTGCACGCCCCCCAAGACGCCGCCCGCGGGAGAATCGGTTCCGGTGGATTCCGGATGACTCGCGTCACCCCACGGTTTCGGCCGGGGCCGGGATCAGCCCTGGCCGCGCCTTCACCGCGTCCGAGCACTCGTAGCTGCGCAGCGCGTCGTCACCGGGCCCGCCGAGCACCACGTGATCGCCGTCCTCGGCGGTCACCTTGCTGTTCGCGAACGTGCACACGATCTGCGCGAGCGCGTAGGGGGACAGGTCGTCCGGCGGCGTGTTCAGCCGCAGCGCGTCGGCCGGATCGTCCTTCTGCGGGCCCGCCACGCGGGTCCGCGCGGCCACGTCCGTCGAGTACCCGGCCCGCGACTCCGCCGCCGACGGCCTGCGGGACAGCTCGGCGAGGAGCTCGCGCGCGACCGCCACCCGGTCCGAGGAGCCGCGCCGCTCCAGCGTCACCGTGCGGTCCACCGTCACCAGCTGCGACGTGCACACGAGGTACACCTGCACGGCGAACTCGGCGCCCGCCCGCGTCCCCACCTCCTCGGTGCCGTCGGGCGACGACAGCGAACAGCCCACCCGGGTCGGCGCCCCGCCGAAGTCCGTCGGCACCTCCGTCGAGCGGATCCCGCAGCCGGCCAGCAGCACCGCCGCCAGCACGGACAGGCCCACCGTCCGCACTCCGCGCCTCACCGGCCGCCACCGCCTTCCCGGGAGCTGCGGCGGTGCGGGGCGTCCGCGGTGTCCGCGTCCTGCGCGGCCTCGTCCGCCTGTGTCTGCGGATCGTCGCCGCGCGGCAGCCGCAGTGTGAACACGGCACCTCCGTCGGGGGAGTTGGCCGCGGTGATCTCGCCGCCGTGGATGTGGGCGTTCTCCAGCGCGATGGACAGGCCGAGCCCGCTGCCCTCCGAGCGCGGCCGGGACGCGCTGGCCTTGTAGAACCGGTCGAAGACGTGCGGCAGCACGTCCTCGGGGATGCCGGGCCCGTGGTCGCGTACGGCGATGACCAGGTCGGAGCCCTCGCCGCGGGGTTCCGTGCGCACCGAGACCCGCACGGGGGAGCCGCCGTGCTTGAGCGCGTTGCCGATCAGGTTGGCGAGGATCACGTCGAGGCGGCGCGGGTCGAGCCGGGCCGTCATGCCCCGCTCGGCGTCCAGCTCGACGGCGTCCAGCCAGGCGCGGGCGTCGATGCACGCCGTGATCTGGTCGGCGATGTCGAGGTCGTCCAGGACGAGCCGGGCGGTGCCCGCGTCGAAGCGGGTGACCTCCATCAGATTCTCGACCAGGTCGTTCAGCCGCCGGGTCTCGCTGACCACGAGCCGCACCGCGGGCTCGATCATCGGGTCCACCGAGCCGGTCTCCGCGTCGAGCTCCTCCTCCAGGACCTCGGTCACCGCGGTGATCGCGGTCAGCGGAGTGCGCAGCTCGTGCGACATGTCGGCGACGAACCGCCGCGAGGCCTCCTCACGGGCGCTCATGTCGGCGACCTTCTTCTCCAGGCTCTCCGCCGTCCGGTTGAACGTCCGCGACAGGTCGGCCAGTTCGTCCGTGCCCGACACCCGCAGCCGGGTGTCCAGCTTGCCCTCGCCGAGCCGGCGCGCGGCCACCCCGAGCCGGTGCACCGGCTTGAGCACCGTCGCCGCGGCGGCCTGCGCGAGCAGCGCCGAACCGATCAGCGCGAGTCCCGTCGCGATCCCCAGCGACCAGGCCAGCGAGTTGAGGTCCTTGGCCTCGGGCTCCAGCGACTTGAGCATGTATCCGGCCGGACCGCCGTTCACCCGCGCGCCGCCCACCAGGTACGGCGTGCCGTCCTGCGTGATCCGCTGCCAGTACAGGTGGTACGAGGCCTCGTTGCTGTCGGTGACCTTCTGCTTCTCGTTGACCGCCTTGCGCAGCGAGGCCGGCACGTCGGCGGGCGTGAAGGCGTCCAGGTCGGAGTTGCCCACGACCGTGCGGCCGTTCTCGTCGGTGGCGGTGAGCAGCACGCTGAAGTGCTGACTGCTGTCGGCCATCAGGTTCGCCGCGTGCTGCAGCTCGCCCTGCGTGGGGTGCTCGGGCAGCACCGCCGCCCGGTTCTGCATCTCCTGCCGGAAGTCGCTCAGCGCCGAGTCCTGGGTCCGGGTCAGCACCGCCTCGCGGTTCAGCCAGTACGCGATCCCGGACGCCGACACCGCGGCGGTCAGCGCCACGAGCGCGAACACGACGACCAGGCGCAGCCGCAGACTCGTGAAGCGCAGGGCCTTCTTGGCGCCGGCGAGCCCGCCGGGCGTGTGGTGCGGATCGGTCACTGAGGCGAGTCCAGCCGGTAGCCGACGCCCCGCACGGTACGGATCAGGGTCGGCGACGACGGCACGTCCTCGACCTTCGCGCGCAGCCGCTGCACACACGCGTCGACCAGCCGCGAGTCACCGAGGTAGTCGTGCTCCCACACAAGCCGCAGCAGCTGCTGGCGGGACAGCGCCTGCCCCGGCCGCCGGCTCAGCTCGAGGAGCAGCCGCAGCTCGGTCGGCGTGAGCTGGAGGTCCTCGCCGTTCTTCGTGACGGTCATCGCGGCCCGGTCGATCACCAGCGAACCGAACGACGCCGCGTCGTTGGCCTCGCGCTCGCCGCGCCGCAGCACCGCCCGGATCCGGGCGTCGAGCACCCGCCCCTGCACCGGTTTCACCACGTAGTCGTCGGCACCGGACTCCAGCCCGACCACGACGTCGATGTCGTCACTGCGCGCGGTGAGCAGGATGATCGGCAACTGGTCGGTGCGCCGGATGCGCCGGCACACCTCGAATCCGTCGATGCCCGGCAGCATCACGTCAAGGACGATCAGGTCCGGCCGCTGCTCGCGCAACAGCTTCAGACCGTCCTCGCCGGTGGCAGCGGTGGCCACCCGATGGCCCTGGCGCGTAAGAGACAGCTCCAGGGCCGTGCGGATGGCGTCGTCGTCCTCGATCAGCAACAGGGAAGGCACGAGCGCCATTCTGGCCCATCACTGGCCTTTAGTTCGACCGTGGGACCGGTCCCACACATGACCCGCACCGCCCGGAGCCCTGTGACAGGCCTGTGACAGTCGACGGACACGGCCATGAAATGGCCCGGGCAAGCTTTTCGACATCGCAAGGAAGCGAGCTCGGGAAACGGACTCCACGACGGGGGGCGCAAGATGAACACGCTGCACAGCACCACCTCAAGCGCAGTTGTCACGCGTCTTCACGACGTCACGGTCCGCACCGAGCGGCACGAGAAGTCCGGTGCCGTGAGCGGGCGGGGGTGCGCTCGCGGCACCGGGCGTCAGCACCCGGGTTACATGACGGTGGTTGACGCACCGGCGGTTCCCGAGGGGGGAACTCACGGGGGAGTTCACGGGGGAGCAGCGTACGGAGAGGGCTCGGGGGAGCGGCACGTCTCCTTGTCGGAGGCCGAGTTCACGGCCTACGTCCAGGAGCGTCGCGCCTCTCTGTACGCCACCGCCTACCACCTGACCGGTGACCGGTTCGAGGCCGAGGACCTGCTGCAGAGCGCCCTCTTCTCCACGTACCGGGCCTGGGACCGGATCAGCGACAAGGCCGCGGTCGGGGGCTACCTCCGCCGCACCATGACCAATCTGCACATCAGCGCGTGGCGCCGCCGCAAGCTGAACGAGTACCCGACCGAGGAGCTGCCGGAGACGGTCGGCGACACGGACGCGATGCGCGGCACCGAGCTGCGGGCCGTGCTGTGGCAGGCGCTGGCGCGGCTGCCCGAACTGCAGCGCACGATGCTCGTGCTGCGCTACTACGAGGGCCGTACCGACCCGGAGATCGCGGAGATCCTCGACATCAGCGTCGGCACGGTCAAGTCCAGCATCTGGCGGTCGCTGCGGCGGCTGCGTGATGACGAGGTCCTGAGCTTCGGCCGGGACCTGGAGGAGTCCTTCGGCGAGCTGGTCGCCTAGGCCCTCCGGGGGGAACGGGGGCCCCGCTCGGGGGAGCGGGGTGTGGATCGGGGGGATCGCGGCGGG
>NZ_WWIA01000259.1 GCF_009870065.1 Streptomyces sp. SID5785
CGACACCGTCGAGCAGCCGGGGCAGCTGCCCGCACGCGGCGTCGGCGCGGTCACAGCGCCCGGCGAAGGCGCAGCCGGTGGGCAGCGCTCCCAGCTCGGGCGGCATGCCGGGGATCGGCGCGAAGTCCCGGTCGGGCAGGGCGTTCAGGAGACCGCGCGCGTACGGGTGCCGGGGCCCCGGGCCGCCGAAGAACGCGGGGGCGTCCGCGATCTCGACGATGCGGCTC
>NZ_WWIA01000260.1 GCF_009870065.1 Streptomyces sp. SID5785
ACGGCGTCGGCGGCGACCGCATGTTCTACGAACCGGCCGACGCCGCCCTGCCCACCGAGAACGTGTGGTCCACGCGTCGCTACCTCGCCCACGTCCCCGAGGTGTTCCGGCGCGTGCGCGACGAGTTCGGACCCCACCTGGGGCTCCTGCACGACGTCCACCACCGCCTCACCCCCATCGAGGCCGCCCGCCTCGGAAAGAGCCTCGAACCGTACGACCTCACGTGGATGGAGGACCCGGTGCCGGCCGAACTGCAGGACGGCTTCCGGCTCATCCGGCAGCACACCACGACCCCCGTCGCCGTCGGCGAGGTCTTCAACACCGTCTGGGACGCGAAACAGCTCATCGACGAGCAGCTCATCGACTACATCCGCGCCACCGTCGTGCACGCGGGCGGCATCACCCACCTGCGCCGCATCTTCGACCACGCCGCCCTGCACCACGTGCGCAGCGGCTCGCACGGCGCCACCGACCTGTCCCCGGTGTGCATGGCCGCCGCCCTGCAGCTGGACCTCAGCATCCCCAACTTCGGTCTCCAGGAGTACATGCGGCACACGCCCGCCACCGACGCGGTCTTCCCGCACACCTACCGCTTCGAGGACGGCTTCCTGCACCCCTCGGAACAGCCCGGCCTCGGTGTCGACATCGACGAGGAGAAGGCGGCCGAACACCCCTACCGACCCGCCCAGCTCCCGGTCAACCGGCTCGAGGACGGCACGGTGCACAACTGGTGAGCCGCCTCGACCTGAGCCTGCTCGCCGCCCCGCACCCGCCCGAGGGCGTCCGGCTGCCCGGCTACGACGTCGCCGGACTGCGCACCGGGATCGTCCACCTGGGGCTCGGCGCGTTCCACCGCGCGCACCAGGCGGTCTGGACCGAGGACGCGCTCGGCGGCGAGCACTGGGGGATCTGCGCCTACACCCAGCGCTCCGACACCGCCGCGCGCCGGCTCGCCCCGCAGGACGGCCTCTACACCCTCGCGGAGCGCGGCCCGGAAGCGGCGCCGCCCCGCGTCGTCGGCGTCCTGCGCGAGGTGCGCTCCGCCGCCACGGACCCGGTGAGCGTGCCGGAGCGGCTCGCCGACCCGGCCGTCACCGTCGTGACCCTCACCGTGACCGAGAAGGGGTACCGCCTCACCCCGGCGGGCCGGCTCGACGTCAGGGACCCGCAGGTCGTCCGGGACGCCGTGCTCTTCGCCGATCCGGACCACCGGCCCCGCACCGTCGCGGGACAGCTCGTCGCGGGCCTGCACCGGCGCAGAACCCGCTCGGGCGCGCCGCTGACCGTCGTGTCCTGCGACAACGTGCCGGGCAACGGCCGCGCCGTGCGCGCGATCGTCGACGACTTCTGCGCCCTGCTGCCGGACGGGGACGGCCTCGCCGCCTGGATCGACGCACACGCGGCGTTCCCCTCCACCACCGTCGACCGCATCGTCCCCGCCACGACGGACGCCGACCGGGCCGACGCCGCCCGCGTGCTGGGCGCGGACGACCACGGCACCGTCGTCTGCGAGCCCTACCGCCAGTGGGTTCTGGAGGACCGCTTCGCTGCGCCCCGGCCGCGCTGGGAGCGGGCCGGCGCGGTCCTCACCGCCGACGTGCGTCCTCACGAGCAGGTCAAGCTGCGCCTGCTCAACGCGACGCACAGTCTGATCGCCTACCTGGGCGCGCTGGCCGGACACTCCACGATCGCCGCCGCGCTGGACGATCCCGGGATCGCCGAGGCGGCGCGCGGACTTCTCGCCGACGACGCGGCACCGGCCGTCGCCGCCCCGGCCGGCACCGACCTGACGGCGTACCAGGACCTGGTCCTGGCGCGCTTCCGCAACCCCGCGCTCGGCCACACGACCGCCCAGGTCGCCGCGGACGGCTCGGTGAAGATCCCGATCCGGCTCCTGGGCACCGTCCAGGACCGGATCGCCGCCGGCGCCGAGCCGCACTGGGCGGCGCTCGCCGTGGCCGCGTGGATGGTGTGGGCCGGACGCGGCACGGACCGCGCGGGGCGCCGGCTCGCCGTCCGGGACCCCCTGTGCGAACGGCTCGCCGCCGACGGCCGCCTGCCGACCGGTGACCCGTCCGCGTTCGTCGACCGCTTCCTCGCCCGGAAGGAGGTCTTTCCCGCCCGGCTGCGGGACGACACCGTCCTGCGCCGGCTGCTCGTCCGGCACGTGCGCCGCCTGCTGCGCTGACCGCCGTGCACGACGGTCCGGCGTCCCGACGACGTATGTGCAACCGGTTCCACGGAAGGGTGCCGTCCGCCCGGCGGCCGGTACCGACGATCGCTCACCCCACGAGGAGTGCTCCATGCAGATCCGTATCACCGGACGGACCAGGCCGGTCCTCACGCTCGCCGCGACCGCCGCGGTGCTGGCCCTGACCGTGCCCGTCGCCGTCGGCTCCGTCCCCGGGGACACCGGGCAGCGGGCCGCCGACTGCGGCCGGCTCTTCGACGACTTCAGCTACTCCGGCCTCGCCGACCCGGCGTTGACCGGACACGGCTGGGAGGTCAGGGACGGTCAGGGCGGCCCCGGACCCTCGGGCGCGTACTGGGACGAGGACAACATCTCGTTCCCATCGGTCGACGGGGCGAAGTCCCTGGACCTCCAGCTCGTCACCAACGGCCTCGCCGACGACACGACGCAGGCCGAGATCTCACAGCGGGGCGACCGCTTCCTCGGGGGCACCTACCTGGCCCGCGTCAGGTTCTCCGACACCCCGAGCCAGGGCACCGACGGCGACCGCATCAACCAGACGTTCTTCGCCATCTCGCCGCTCGACCACAACGGCGACCCGACGTACAGCGAACTCGACTTCTCCGAGTACCTGCCCAACGGCGGCTGGGGAGCGGACAGCAGCGTCAACACGCAGACGAGCTGGTACACGACGAGCGACGACGGCTCCGCGAGCGACTCGAAGGAGGCCCGCCAGGACGGCAGTCTGGACGGCTGGCACGACGTCATGGCGACCGTCGCGGACGGGCACGTGAAGTACTTCGTCGACGGCACGCTCGTCGCCGACCACTCGGGCAAGTACTACCCGCGGCGCTCCATGACGATCGACTTCAACCACTGGGTCATCGACCTGGCGTACCACCAGGGCGCCTACTCGAGCGTCTACCACGAGGCCGTCGACTACGTGTACCACGCGAAGAACCGCGTCGAGACGCCCGCCCAGGCGAAGGCCTCGGTGAACGCGCTGCGCGACGCGGGCACCGCCTACACGGACACCGTCAGCGACACGGACGACTGCACCACCTGAGCAGCGGCCCGGCCCGGCCCGGACAGCGCGTCCAGGGCCGGGCCGTCGGAACCGGCGGCGGTCACCGGTGGGCGGCGGTCAGCAGCTCGCGGCGCAGCGTGCCGATCCTGGCCAGGCTGTCCTCGAGGCCGCCCACCCGTGCACGCAGCAGCCAGCAGGCGCGCTGTTCGGCGACGAGGGCGTCGAGGCGGCGCAGGAGGGTGCGAGCGCCGTCGGGATCGACGGCGTCGGCCGCACCCCGGACCGCGACCCGGGCCCGCAGCACGTCGGTGGCGAACTGCGCGAGCTCGACGGCGTGGGCGAGTTCACGCACGACGACCTCGCCGTCCGCCGCCGCGAGGTCCACGGCGGCCAGGTCCCGACGGCACGCGGCGAGCGCGCCCGCCACCGCGTCCAGGGCGTCGGCCGACGGCAGTTCGGGCAGCAGCGGCGCGATGCCCGGGAACAGCGCGCGGAAGAGCGGCGACCCGTTGAGCAGCGGTACCCCGAGCCGCCGGTACAGACCGCCGAGCCGTACGAGGATCCCGCCCGCCTGGGACGCCGCGTCGAGCAGCACGTGCGTGTCGAGGACGGTCGCGAGGTCGGCGTCGCGGTTGGTCTCCAGACACCAGGCGACGCCGCCGCCGAACACGGCCGGGGCGAATGCGACACTGGGCGCGTCCCACATCCCGTGGTCGCCCCACGAGGTCAGCAGGAACCCGGCGGCGCCGTGCGCGAGACCCGCCTCGGCGGCGTCGACCATGTTCTCCGTCGCGTTGTCCAGCCGGCCGACGAGGCTGTTCCAGTTGCCGGCGCCCGGCGCCACCCAGTGCTCGACGCCCGCGGAGGCCAGCGTCTCCGTGTCGTGCCGGAAGCCCTCGCGCAACCGGTCCAGGTCCGCGCCGACCCCGCGCCAGGCCCGCGCCTCGGCGCCGTCGGCCGCGGCGACCCGGGCGGCGTGCTCGGGCGCGTCGTACTGCCAGACCACGGGCACCGCGTTCTTCGGGACCCGCCCGATCAGCTCGGGGTGGTGCGTGAAGACGTCCGCCCAGAACTGCACGCTGTACCCGGCGTCGAGCCAGGGCCGCATGACGTGGGTGACGTAGTCGAAGTAGACCTCGCCGAGCCCCTCGGACGCGACCCGCTCGCGCGAGCGCCCCGTGCCCAGCTCGAACGGCTCGTCGGCTCCGATGTTCAGGCGCCTGCTCCGCACGTGGGCGGTCACCTCGGACAGGAGCGCGTGCGCGAACGCCGCGTTGTCCGCGGTGGGTTCGAGGGTGCTCGGGGGGCGGTGGGAACCGCCGCGCTCGAAGCCGTCGGGGTTCTCGGCGCGATGCACGTGGGAGGGATGGGACAGGAAGCGCTCCATGTGCCCGAACGTGTTCTGGTTCACGACGAGTTCGATGCCGTGCGCGGTGCACCGTGCGTCGAGCCAGCGCAGGTCGTCACCGGTCAGCGGGGAGGCGTCCTGCCACACCTCCTGGTGCCCCGGGAAGGCGAAGGTGTGCTCGGTGTACAGCTCCAACTGGTTGAAGCGGGCCAGGGCCAGGATGTCGATCCAGCGGGCGAGCGTGCGCCGGGTGGGCACGCGGTCCCGGCTGATGTCGAGCAGGAACCCGCGGCGCTCGAAGTCCGGGTGGTCGCTGATGTCGTAGCCGACCTGCGCGAAGTCCGCGGAGGCGCGCAGCTGGTCGAGGGTCGCGAGCGCGTACCGCAGGCCCGCGGCGTCGCGGTGGCGCACGGTGACGCCGTCGGGACCGGTGCGCAGCCGGTATCCCTGGGCGGGCACGTCGGTGTCGTGCGCGGTGGTGAGCGGAGCGTCGGGCGGCGCGCCCCCGTCGCGGGTGGTCATCGAACGAGGTGCGGGGTACGGGGTGATGGGCACGGCCGGCCTCCTGGTGGTACGGGAAGGAGTGCCGGGAGGCGCGGGGCCTCCCGGCACGGGGTGAACGTCAGGCGCAGCCGTTGAGTTCACAGATGTCGTTGCGCCGGGTCGAGACCTTGAGGTCGTCGTACCAGATGTAGCTGTCGTTCTGCGGGGCGAACTCGGTGGTGGCGCCGCCCGCGAAACTGGAGAAGTACGCCTTGTCGACCTGGTCGTCGTTGGTGACGAAACGCAGGCCGGTCACCTTGGCGGCGGAGGCGCCGTTGTAGAACACCTCGATCTCGCCGTCGGGCCGGGCGGTGCCGTCGCTGACGGTGTTGACCTTGACGCGCTGGACGATGTTGACCGACTGCCCCTTCGGCCAGTGGATGTCGGTGCCGTCCTTCGTGAGCACGGCGTAGTCCCCGTACTCGCCCTCGTGGCCCATGCTGTAGTAGTAGACCGCCGCCTGGCCGCTGTCGAGGCGCCAGATGAGGCGGGAGCTGAAGCCGTTGGTCCCGTCGCAGACCTGGCCGCCCGAGCAGGAGGCGCCGCCCGCGAGCCCGAGACCGACCTTGCCCGCGTACTCGGTGGTGCCCCAGCTGAAGTCCTCGCTGAAGCGCACCCAGTAGGAGAGGTAGTACTCGCGGGACTTCGAGAGTGTGAAGGGCGCCTGGGCGCCGGAGTCCTCCGGGCCGATCCTGCCCTTCGGGTACATGACGCGCAGGGACTGGTCGCCGCTGTGGGCCGGCGTGGTGGCGTCCACGAGGGTCCGGTCGTCCATGCCGAGGGCCCACGGCGCGGTCCAGCCGTCCTCGGCCCATGCGGACTGCGGGTAGGGGCCGCCGGCGGCCGGCCGCTCGAAGCCGTTGACGGGGAGTGCGGCCCGGTGCACGGGACGCTCGTGCGGCGCGGGGGAGCCGGTGGCGGACTGCGGCACCAGCATGGCGGCGGCGAGGACCGCGGCGCCTGCGGTGCCCATGAGCAGCGTTCTGGTCGTCCTCATCTTCATCGTTCCTCTTCCCTCGAGGCGGTGGGTGGGACATGTGGTGCGGGGCCGGGCTAGGCCGCCGGCCCCGCGACGAACGCGTCCTCCTCTCGCAGCCAGGGGTAGTCACGGTGGACACGGGTGAGCTCCTCGGCCTGACCGGGCGACAGCCCCTCCCGCGGGTCCAGGCACCAGATGCCGTCGAGCAGGCCCTGCCGGCGCAGGACCTCGTGGACGCCCGCGATGCAGCCGGCGAAGCCGCCGCGCACGTCGTACAGCGCGGCATTGGCGTCGGTGTCACCGGCGAGCCGGGCCAGGGCGCGCCCACGGGCCGCGGTGTCGCCCGCGCGGGCAGCGTGCACGTCGTCGAGGAGCCGGACGGCCGAGCGGGTCCAGACGGCCCAGTGCCCCAGGAGCCCGCCGGCGAAGTGCCGTACGACCGGCCCGTCCGGGCCCCGCACGTGGTACGGGGTGAGCAGGTCGGCCACGATGTTGTCGTCGTTGCCGGTGTAGAGGCTGACCTCGGAGCCGCGGTCGGAGTCGCTGACGCCCTGGACGAGCTCGAGGGTCCGGTAGCGGTCGAAGGGCGCGGCCTTCACGGCGACGGTCGACTCCTGGTCGGCCAGCCGCCGCCAGTACTCCCGTGGCAGGTACCGGCCGCCGACGGCCTCCTGGAGGTAGAAGCCGATGACGGGGAGCACCTCGCCGACGGCCGCGCTGCGGTCGAGCAGGGCGTCCAGGCCGGCCTCCGGCAGTCCGGCA
>NZ_WWIA01000261.1 GCF_009870065.1 Streptomyces sp. SID5785
TACCGCCATCATGAACAACATCCCCGGCAGCGGCCTCTACACGGGCCCGCAGGTCGACAACCGGTACGTGATCCCGCGCTTCGTCGAGCGCACCTCGCAGGGCGTGCGCGAGTACGACCCGTACGCGAAGCTCTTCGAGGAGCGCGTGATCTTCCTCGGCGTGCAGATCGACGACGCGTCGGCCAACGACGTCATGGCGCAGCTGCTGTGCCTGGAGTCGATGGACCCCGACCGTGACATCTCCATCTACATCAACAGCCCCGGCGGCTCGTTCACGGCCCTCACGGCCATCTACGACACGATGCAGTTCGTGAAGCCGGACATCCAGACGGTCTGCATGGGCCAGGCGTCCTCCGCGGCCGCCGTGCTCCTCGCCGCCGGCACCCCGGGCAAGCGCATGGCCCTGCCGAACGCGCGCGTCCTGATCCACCAGCCCTCCGGCGGCACCGGCCGCGAGCAGCTCTCCGACCTGGAGATCGCGGCCAACGAGATCCTCCGCATGCGCACGCAGCTGGAGGAGATGCTGGCCAAGCACTCGACGACGCCGATCGAGAAGATCCGCGACGACATCGAGCGCGACAAGATCCTGACCGCCGAGGACGCCCTCGCGTACGGCCTGGTCGACCAGATCATCTCGACGCGCAAGATGAACAACGAGGCGGTCGCGTAACAGCACGCTGTATCGTCTGCCGTTCCCCGGCACGGTTCACGTCGTTCACGTCGAAGTGAACCGTGCCAAGGGGGGCCCGAACGGGGGGCCCGGCAAGGTACCGTCGGATACAGGCACCAGGAGCCGCTTTGTGCGAGCGTCTCCCAGGCGAAGGGGAAGCACCTCGTGGCACGCATCGGTGACGGCGGCGATCTGCTCAAGTGCTCGTTCTGCGGAAAGAGCCAGAAGCAGGTCAAGAAGCTCATCGCAGGCCCCGGTGTGTACATCTGCGACGAGTGCATCGACCTCTGCAACGAGATCATCGAGGAAGAGCTCGCGGAGACGAGCGAGGTGCGCTGGGAGGAACTGCCCAAGCCTCGCGAGATCTACGAGTTCCTCGAGAGCTACGTCGTCGGCCAGGAAGCCGCCAAGAAGGCGCTCTCCGTGGCCGTGTACAACCACTACAAGCGCGTCCAGGCCGGGGAGAACGGCGGAGCGCAGGGCCGTGACGACGCGATCGAACTCGCGAAGTCCAACATCCTGCTGCTCGGCCCGACCGGCTCGGGCAAGACACTCCTCGCCCAGACACTGGCGCGCATGCTGAACGTCCCGTTCGCCATCGCCGACGCCACCGCGCTCACCGAGGCGGGCTATGTCGGCGAGGACGTCGAGAACATCCTGCTGAAGCTGATCCAGGCCGCGGACTACGACGTCAAGAAGGCCGAGACCGGGATCATCTACATCGACGAGATCGACAAGGTCGCCCGCAAGAGCGAGAACCCGTCGATCACGCGTGACGTGTCGGGCGAGGGCGTCCAGCAGGCCCTCCTGAAGATCCTCGAGGGCACGACGGCCTCCGTCCCCCCGCAGGGCGGCCGCAAGCACCCGCACCAGGAGTTCATCCAGATCGACACGACGAACGTGCTGTTCATCGTGGGCGGCGCGTTCGCCGGTCTGGAGAAGATCATCGAGTCGCGGGCCGGCGCCAAGGGCATCGGCTTCGGCGCGACGATCCACTCCAAGCGCGAGCTGGAGGAGAAGGACCAGTTCCAGGAGGTCATGCCGGAGGACCTGGTGAAGTTCGGGATGATCCCCGAGTTCATCGGCCGCCTCCCCGTGATCACCTCGGTCCACAACCTCGACCGCGAGGCCCTGCTCCAGATCCTCGTCGAGCCGCGGAACGCCCTGGTGAAGCAGTACCAGCGCCTCTTCGAACTCGACGGCGTGGAGCTGGACTTCGAGCGCGAGGCCCTGGAGGCCATCGCCGACCAGGCCATCCTGCGCCGCACCGGCGCACGCGGCCTGCGCGCGATCATGGAGGAGGTCCTCCAGTCGGTGATGTACGAGGTCCCGTCCCGCAAGGACGTCGCCCGCGTCGTCATCACGGCAGAGGCCGTCCACTCGAACGTGAACCCGACCCTGATCCCCAGGGACGCGCGCGGCACGGGCAGCGGCGAGCAGAAGTCGGCGTAGCCGCACCCGCCACACGGCAACGAGAGGGGCCCCGGTCGGACATCCGACCGGGGCCCCTCTCCGTACTCCGTGGCGGGCGACGCGGAGCGTCACGCCTTGACGCGGACCTCCGAGCGGAGCTTCGCGGTGAGGTCCGAGGCGGCCTTCAGGTCGGGCTCCTTCGCTGCCATCACGTCCGCGATGGTGACGGGGATGACCATGGCGACCGTGCTGTGGTCGCCCCAGATGCAGACCGGCATGCGCATCGTCTTGGGGCCGGTGCTGGTCGAGCTGGAGCTGTTCGTGCTCTCCAGCTTGACCTCCTGGCACTTCAGGACGTAGTCGTCCGTGCTGAAGTCCGTCGGGCTGCCGACGAGCTCGCCCTTCGTCTTGTCGGCACCGGTTCCATCGTCCTTGGAGGCCGACTCCGTGGCCTTGGCGAACATGCCGGTGACCAGGGCGTCCGGGTCGTCGATCTCGCCGTACGCACCCTGGAACTGGAGCGCCTTGCCGGCCAGCGGGTTGGACGTGTCCTTGACCTCGTAGGAGCCGTTGACCGGAGTGCCGTTCTTCAGGCCGTCCTTCTCGGCATCCTTCATGTCCTGGTCGTCGAAGCCGCCACCGGAGCTGTCGCTCTTCTTGTACTCACCCAGCACCGTCGGCGGGGCCGTCAGCTTGTGGGCTCCGTCGTCCGCCACCGAGGCGCTGCTCCCGCCGAACAGGAAGTACGCGCCGACACCGAGCGCGGCGACGACCGCGACGGCGCCGATGATCAGGCCGGTCTTCTTGCCGCCGCCCGACGCGGGCGGGGCCGGCGGGTACTGGCCGCCGTACGGGGCCTGCTGCTGGCCGTAGGGGCCGGGCTGCTGCGGCTGGCTGTAGCCGCCCTGCTGGGGCGGGACCCCCTGCGGCGCCTGCTGCGGGTAGCCGTAGCCGGGCTGCGGCGCCTGCTGCGGGTAGCCGTAACCGGGCTGCGGCGCCTGGGGCTGCTGGCCGTACGGTCCCGGCTGCTGCGGCTGCTGGCCGTAGGGCCCGGGCTGCTGGGGCTGCTGGCCTCCGTACGGGCCCGGCTGGTTGTAGCTCATTACTGGGGTTCCCTCCCGCTGTTTATGTGCTTCCGACATCCTGACGTACGCGCGTGCGGATCGGTCACCCGGAATCGGTTTCAGTACAGCCTTGTGACCCCTCTAAACTGGCTCCGTGACCGAGAACTCTCAGCAGCAGACGCCAGCGCCCACCTCCGAACTGCCGACTCAGTACGCGCCGGCCGAGGTAGAGGGGGCGCTGTACGAGCGCTGGGTGGAGCGCGGGTACTTCGAGGCCGACGCGAAGAGCGAGAAGCCGGCCTACACGATCGTCATCCCGCCGCCGAACGTCACCGGGTCCCTCCACCTGGGCCACGCCTTCGAGCACACGCTGATCGACGCCCTCACCCGCCGCAAGCGCATGCAGGGCTTCGAGACGCTGTGGCAGCCGGGCATGGACCACGCCGGCATCGCCACGCAGAACGTCGTCGAGCGTGAGCTCGCCAAGGAGGGCAAGTCCCGTCACGACCTGGGCCGGACCGCCTTCGTCGAGCGCGTCTGGGAGTGGAAGGCCGAGTCCGGCGGGCAGATCGCCGGGCAGATGCGGCGCCTCGGTGAGGGCCTGGCCTGGAGTCGGGACCGCTTCACCATGGACGAGGGGCTGTCCCGCGCCGTCCAGACCGTCTTCAAGAAGATGTTCGACGACGAGCTGATCTACCGCGCCGAGCGCATCATCAACTGGTGCCCGCGCTGTCTGACCGCCATCTCGGACATCGAGGTCGACTACCAGGACGACGACGGCGAGCTCGTCTCCATGCAGTACGGCGAGGGCGAGGAGACCATCGTCGTCGCCACCACGCGCGCGGAGACGATGCTCGGCGACACGGCCGTCGCCGTCCACCCGGACGACGAGCGGTACGCGCACCTGATCGGCAAGCGCATCAAGCTGCCGTTGACCGACCGGACCATCCCGGTCGTCGCCGACACGCACGTCGACCCGGAGTTCGGCACCGGCGCCGTCAAGGTGACGCCGGCGCACGACCCCAACGACTTCGCGATCGGCCAGCGCCACGACCTCGAGTCCATCGAGGTCCTCGACGAGCGCGGCGTCATCACCGTCCACGGCCCCTTCGAGGGCCTGGACCGCTTCGAGGCCCGCTCCGCGATCGTCGCCGCCCTGCGCGCCGAGGGCCGGATCGTCGCGGAGAAGCGGCCCTACGTCCACTCGGTCGGCCACTGCTCGCGCTGCAAGACGACGCTGGAGCCGCGCCTGTCGCTGCAGTGGTGGGTCAAGGTCGAGACGCTCGCGAAGGCCGCGGGCGACGCGGTCCGCGACGGGCGGGTCGACATCCACCCGGCCGACATGTCGCAGCGGTACTTCGACTGGGTCGACAACCTCAACGACTGGTGCATCTCGCGCCAGTTGTGGTGGGGTCACCGCATCCCGGTCTGGCACGGTCCGAACGGCGAGCTGGTCTGCGTCGGCCCCGACGAGGAGCCGCCGACGGGCGAGGGCTGGGAGCAGGACACGGACGTCCTCGACACCTGGTTCTCCTCCGGCCTGTGGCCGTTCTCCACGCTGGGCTGGCCCGAGCAGACCCCGGACCTCGAGAAGTTCTACCCGAACTCGGTCCTGGTCACGGGGTACGACCTGATGTTCTTCTGGGTCGCGCGGATGATGATGTTCGGTCTCTACGCGATGGACGGCCAGCCGCCGTTCCGCACGATCGCGTTCCACGGCATGGTCCGTGACGAGAACGGCAAGAAGATGTCGAAGTCCTTCGGCAACGTCGTGAACCCGCTGGACTGGATGGACAAGTACGGCTCCGACGCCCTGCGCTTCACCCTGGCCAGGGGCGCCAACCCGGGCATCGACGTCCCGATCGGCGAGGACTGGGTCCAGGCCTCCCGCAACTTCGCGAACAAGATCTGGAACGCCACCCGCTTCGCGCTGATGAACGGCGCGACGGTCGAGGGCCCGCTGCCGGAGCCCGCGCAGATGTCGGCGACGGACCGCTGGATCCTGTCCCGGCTGAACAAGACGGTGGCCGAGGTCGACGCGTTCTACGACGACTACCAGTTCGCGAAGCTCTCCGACGCGCTCTACCACTTCGCGTGGGACGAGGTCTTCGACTGGTACGTCGAGCTGTCGAAGACGACGTTCATGGCGGGCGGAGAGCCGGCGAAGGTCTCGGGCCGGGTCCTCGGCGAGGTCCTGGACGTGACGCTGCGGCTCCTGCACCCGATCGTCCCGTTCGTCACGGAGACCCTGTGGACGACGCTGACCGGCGGCGAGACGGTCGTCCTCGCGGACTGGCCGGCCGACTCGGGCTTCCGCGACGAGGCCGCCGAGCGGGAGATCGAGACGGTCAAGGACGTCGTCGTCGAGGTCCGCCGCTTCAAGGCCGAGCAGGGCCTCAAGGCGGGCCAGAAGGTCCCGGCCCGCCTGGCCCTCGACGGCAGCCCGCTCGCCCCGCACGAGGCGGCCGTCCGCCAGCTCCTGAAGCTCCAGCCGGAGGGCGACGCGTTCGCCGCGAGCGCCACGCTGCCGGTGGCCGGGATCGAGATCGCCCTCGACCTGTCGGGCGCGATCGACGTGGCGGCCGAGCGCAAGCGGCTGGCCAAGGACCTCGCGGCCGCCGAGAAGGACAAGGCGCAGGCCGAGGGCAAGCTGGGCAACGAGGCGTTCCTCGCCAAGGCGCCCGACCAGGTCGTCGACAAGATCAAGGGACGGCTCGCCAAGGCGGGCGAGGACATCGCCCGCATCCAGGCGCAGCTGGACCGGCTGCCGCAGGCGTGACGCAGTGGTGAGGCCCCCGGAACCGCACGGTTCCGGGGGCCTTCGCCGTCTTTCGGGCCCTAAGTCTTTCGGGCCCTCAGTCCCTCGGGCCCCAGGAGAAGGCGGCGCGCAGCGCTCACACGGTGCGGAGCCCGAGGCGGACCAGTTCGGCCTCGGCGAGGGCGTCCAGGGTGGCCGGGTCGCCCTCGCGCCAGCCCTCGGCGAGGCTCCCCGGCGTCGAGTCGGGCAGCGCGCCCGCGGTGCGGCCCACGTCGTCGAGAGGGCGCAGCAGGGTGCGCAGGGCGAGGAGTTCGCGGCCGTCCTCGGTGGTGGCGAGATCCCGTGCGGCGGCCGCCTGCCGCACCCAGCGCAGCCGCCGCGGCAGCCACACGGCCAGCAGCAGCCCCACCGGCACTGCGAACAGGGCGAGGGCGGCGAACAGCGCCAGGGTGCGGGCCGGTGCGGGCCCCGCCGGTGCCGCGTCCGCGATCCGGCCGCTCGCCAGGGCGACGTCGTGCAGGGTGCCGTTCATGCGGGGGCCGAGCAGCGGCAGCCGGCCGCCCGGGTGCGGGGCGGGACGGTCGCCCGCGGTGTTCAGCCGGTGCGTGACGACGGCGGCCACGGCCCACCCGCCGGTCCACAGCAGCACCGCGCCGTCACCGAGGATCTGCCGTGTGCGACGGCCGGGTTGATGTGCGTACCACATGGTCCGATTGGAACCCCGGGCCGCGGGGCCCGGGGCTCACCGCGCCGGGCGGGCCGGACGGTTTACGGCGGATGGACCTGTGCCCGGGGTGCGGGGGGCGGCGCTGTCGGCGGGGCTCCGTAGACTGGCGGGTGTGAGTGACCTCCCCCCGCGCGACAGCAGCGACGACCACGAGCCCGACGGCGTGCCGGGCGCTCCCGACGCCTTCGACGACATCGTCGGCGAAGAGACCACCCGCGACCCCGACCTCGCGGTGATCGAGGCGGGCAGCCGCACCCTGCGCACCCAGGGCGGCCCCCCGCAGGGCGACGGGATCCCGGCCCGGCCCGAGGACCCCGAGGTGGAGAAGGCGCTGCGCGCGGTCGAGGCCGACCTGGCGACGCGCTGGGGCGAGACGAAGCTGGAACCGTCCGTCAGCCGCATCGAGGCCCTGATGGACGTGCTGGGCGACCCGCAGCGCGCGTACCCCTCGATCCACATCACGGGGACGAACGGGAAGACGTCGACGGCCCGGATGATCGAGGCCCTGCTCGGCGCCTTCGAGCTGCGCACGGGGCGGTACACGTCGCCGCACGTGCAGTCGGTCACCGAGCGCATCAGCCTGGACGGCGCCCCGATCGCCCACGAGCGCTTCATCGAGACGTACGAGGACATCAAGCCGTACGTCGAGCTCGTCGACGCACAGCAGGAGTACCGGCTGTCGTTCTTCGAGGTGCTGACCGGCATGGCCTACGCGGCCTTCGCGGACGCCCCGGTGGACGTCGCGGTCGTCGAGGTCGGCATGGGCGGCAGCTGGGACGCGACGAACGTGATCGACGGCTCGGTCGCCGTCATCACCCCCATCGACCTGGACCACACGGACCGGCTCGGCTCCACGCCGGGCGAGATCGCCGTCGAGAAGTCCGGGATCATCAAGCAGGGCGCCACCGTGATCATGGCCCAGCAGCCGGTGGACGCGGCGCAGGTCATCCTCAAGAAGGCCGTCGAGACGGACGCGACCGTGGCCCGCGAGGGCCTCGAGTTCGGCGTCGTCTCCCGGCAGGTCGCCGTCGGCGGCCAGCTCGTGACGCTGCGCGGGCTCGGCGGCGAGTACGAGGAGGTCTTCCTCCCGCTGCACGGCGCCCACCAGGCGCACAACGCGGCGGTGGCGCTGTCCGCCGTCGAGGCGTTCTTCGGGATCGGTTCCGAGCACGCGCGGCCGCTGGACATCGACACGATCCGTACGGCGTTCGCCGCGGTGAGCTCGCCGGGCCGTCTGGAGGTGGTGCGCCGCTCGCCGACCGTCGTGCTCGACGCCGCGCACAATCCGGCGGGGGCGCGAGTCACCGCCGAGGCGATCGGCGAGGTCTTCGACTTCAGCCGGCTGATCGGTGTCGTCGGCGCGAGCGCCGACAAGAACGTCCGCGGGCTGCTCGAGGCGTTCGAGCCGATCTTCGCGGAGATCGTCGTCACGCAGAACTCGAGCCATCGTGCGATGGACGCCGACGAACTGGCGGGCATCGCGGTGGAGGTGTTCGGCGAGGACCGCGTCCAGGTCGAGCCGCGGCTCGACGACGCGCTGGAGGCCGCGATCACGCTCGCCGAGGAAGAGGGCGAGTACGCGGGCGGGGGAGTGCTCGTCACCGGGTCCGTGATCACGGTCGGCGAGGCCAGGCTGTTGCTCGGGAAGGGCTGATCCGCTGTGCGTACGTTGTGTTCCTCGACCCTGATCGGTGAGTTCTTCATCATCGGGTTCGCCGGGCTGGTGGCCATGAAGGACCCCGACCTGTCGTCCGGCCTGGTGTGGACGGTGTGCGGGGTCGCGATGGTGCTCAGTGTGCTGTTGTGCGGGATGGTGACGCGGCCCGGGGGTGTGCAGCTCGGGTGGGCGCTGCAGATCGCGCTGATCGTGAGCGGGTTCTTCGTGCCGCTCATGTTCTTCCTGGGGCTGTGCTTCGCGGGGCTGTGGTGGGCGTCGATCCACTTCGGGCGGAAGATCGACGAGGCGAAGCTCCGCTGGGCCGAGCAGGGGTCGTCCGGGGCCGCCTGATCCGGGTCTCGTCGCCCGGTGCGGGCCGGTGGGGGCCGGTCGCGCAGCTCCCCGCGCCCCTGATGAGGCTGCGCCTCATCGGGGAAATGCGACCCGAAGGGTCTGCATTTCAGGGGCGCGGGGAACTGCGCGAGAAGCCCCACCGGCCGTACTCGGCGACGAGACCGCCGGAGCTACGGCGAGGGGCCGGGCCCAGGGCGCCCCGTGGCCCCCGTAAACTCGGCCGCACCGCACACCCGAGGCCTTACAAGGAGTCCAGCCGCATGACCCAGCGCACGCTCGTCCTGCTCAAGCCCGACGCCGTCCGCCGCGGCCTGATCGGCGAGATCATCGGCCGTATCGAGCGCAAGGCCGGGTGGACGATCAGCGCCCTGGAGCTGCGTTCCCTGAGCCAGGAGACGCTGGAGCAGCACTACGGCGAGCACCAGGGCAAGCCGTTCTACGAGCCGCTCGTCGCGTTCATGTCGTCCGGCCCCGTCGTGGCGCTGGTCGTCGAGGGCGAGCGCGTCATCGAGGGCGTGCGCCAGCTGGCCGGCCCGACGGACCCGATCGCGGCCGCCCCGGGCTCGATCCGCGGCGACTTCGGCGTCATCGTCCGGGAGAACCTGATCCACGCCTCCGACTCCGAGGAGTCCGCCGAGCGCGAGCTGAAGATCTTCTTCCCGGGGCTCGTCTGATCCGGACGGCAGCCCGTCTCAGCCGCTGAGACGGGCCCGCGCCATTTTCTGACGCCGAGTCAGTCACGGACTGCGACCGACCGGCCTCTGCGCCCGGAGCGGCCCGAGAAATTGGGCCGCTCTTTGGCATATGCGCCCCGATCGGGGGAACGCGACACCCCGTCGGCACGTCCCCAATAGCGAGGCGGGGATTCATCTGCTGACAATGGCGAAGACCCTCGCGCCGCGCTCGTGCAGGCGAGACTACGATGGAGCCTCCACGCGCGCACCGCGACCAACCTCGCCTACCTGACAAGCAATCACACGCTCCACTTGGGAAGGCCAGACGAATCCTGATGGGGAACTCAATGTCGTTCATCGGCCGTGACATGGCTGTCGACCTCGGGACCGCCAACACGCTGGTGTACGTCAGGGGCCGCGGGATCGTACTCAACGAGCCGTCCGTGGTCGCGATCAACACCAACACCGGTGGCATTCTCGCGGTCGGCGCCGAAGCCAAGAAAATGATCGGACGCACGCCGGGCAACATCGTGGCGGTGCGCCCTCTCAAGGACGGCGTGATCGCCGACTTCGAGATCACCGAGCGCATGCTCCGCTACTTCATCCTGAAGATCCACAAGCGGCGCTACCTGGCCCGGCCCCGAGTCGTCGTCTGCGTCCCGTCCGGCATCACCGGCGTCGAGCGCCGCGCGGTCATCGAGGCCTCCTCGCAGGCCGGTGCCCGCCAGGTGCACATCATCGAGGAGCCCATGGCCGCGGCCATCGGCTCCGGCCTCCCGGTCCACGAGGCCACGGGCAACATGGTGGTGGACATCGGCGGCGGCACCACGGAGGTCGCGGTCATCTCGCTCGGCGGCATCGTGACGGCACAGTCGATCCGCGTCGCGGGCGACGAGCTGGACAACGCGATCATCCAGCACATCAAGAAGGAGTACTCGCTCCTCCTCGGTGAGCGGACCGCCGAGCAGATCAAGATCACGATCGGCTCCGCGTACGACCTGGACTCCGACGAGCACACCGAGATCCGCGGCCGTGACCTCGTGTCCGGTCTGCCGAAGACCGTCGTCATCTCGGCCGCCGAGGTGCGCAAGGCGATCGAGGAGCCGGTCAACGCGATCGTCGACGCGGTCAAGACCACGCTCGACAAGTGCCCGCCGGAGCTGTCCGGCGACGTGATGGACCGCGGCATCGTCCTGACCGGCGGCGGCGCCCTGCTGCGCGGCCTGGACGAGCGGCTGCGCAGAGAGACCGGAATGCCGATCCACATCGCCGAGGACCCGCTGGACTCGGTGGCGCTCGGCTCCGGAAAGTGCGTCGAGGAGTTCGAGGCGCTCCAGCAGGTGCTGGACGCCCAGCCGCGCCGATGAGCGCAGCGCGCACCTGAAAGGGTGGGTCCGCCGTACGAGTGCCTGCCACTTCGTGCGGCGGATCGCTGATATATAGGCAAGACGTGACAAGTCGCCCAAGGCGCGACAAAGACATCGAGAATTTCCCGGACAACTACAGACATCCGTCGGCATCCCGAGATATACCGAGATGCTCAGGCACATCACCAGACATCCTGAGACACCCGTTTTCTGATTTCTGATTGAGGAAGGCACGGCCGCCGCACGTGAGGGACACACGAGAGAGCCGGCTGCTCCTGGTGCTGCTGATCGCCATCGCGTTCGCACTGATCACGGTGGACATCCGGGGCGGGGAGGACTCACCGGTCCACGGTGCCCGCCAGGCCGCCGCCAAGGTCTTCGGACCGGTGGAGAACGGCGTCTCCGGAGCGGTCGATCCGATCGGCAACGCCATAAGCGCGGTACGCGATTCCGGAGCCCGGCACGACCGGATCAGCCGGCTCGAGCGGGAGAACGCCGCGCTGAAGGCCAAGCTCGGCAGCGACGACCGCAACCGCAGCAAGATCCGCCAGCTCGACACGATGCTGAAGACGGCCGGTGCCGGCCAGTACGGCATCAAGGGCGCCCAGGTCATCGCCATAGGGTCCGCGCAGGGCTTCTCCTGGACCGTGACCATCGACGCCGGCGCCGACGACGGCATCAAGCGCGACATGACGGTGCTCAACGGCGACGGGCTCGTCGGCCGCGTCACCACCGTCGGCCCCGGCACCGCGACGGTCCTGCTCGCCAACGACCCGGACTTCACCGTCGGCACCCGGATGGAGAAGAGCGACGAGCTCGGCTTCGCCTCCGGCCAGGGCGACCGGGCGCTGCGCGTCCAGCTGCTCAACGGCAAGGCCAAGGTCAAGAAGGGCGAACGGCTCGTCACCTTCGGCTCGCAGGCCGACAAGCCCTTCGTGCCCGGCGTCCCGGTCGGCAAGGTCATCCGCGTCGATCCGTCCGGCGGCGACCTGACCCGTACCGTCTACGTCCAGCCGTACGTCGCCTTCACCAAGCTCGACATCGTCGGCATCGTCGTCCAGGCCCCGCGCACCGACCCGCGCGACGCGGTGCTCCCGGCCAAGCCCAAGCCCGCGCCCACCGTCACGGTCACCGCCACCCCGTCCGCTCCCGCGGACGGAGACGCCGCGGGGAACGGAGACGCCGCCGCAGACGGGGACGCCGCCGCGAACGGGAACGGGGAGGCGCCCGCGAACGGCGAGGCGCCCGCCGACGGCGAGGCCCAGGCGGGCGACGCCGCCAACAATGCCAACGACCAGTAGCAGGGGGACCCGAGAAACATGCGCCTCAACCGGATCCTCCTGTCCACCGCACTCGTCATCGTCGCCCTGGTCGTCCAGGTCTGCGTGCTCGCCCGCCTCCAGCTGCCCGGCGCCGTCCCCGACCTGCTGCTCCTGACCGTCCTCGGTCTCGCGCTCGTCTACGGACACGTCGGCGGCGCCCTCGTCGGCTTCGGCGCGGGCCTGCTCGCCGACCTCGCCCCGCCCGCCGACCACGCGGCCGGCCGCTACGCCCTCGTGCTCTGCGTCATCGGCTACCTCGCCGGGCTCGCCAAGCCCGACAGCGGCCGGCTGCGCACCGCCTCCGGGCCCATGCTCGTCGTGGTCGCCGCCGCGGTCGGCACGACACTCCTGTACGCGGGCGTCGGCGCTCTCGTCGGCGACACCGCGGCCCGCCACGTCGGCCTCGGCAGCCTGCTGTTCACCGCCGCGCTCTACGACCTGCTGCTCGCGCCGTTCGTCGTGCCCGGCGTCATGGCACTCGCGAGACGCACCGAGAACGATCCGCTGGCCGACACCGCGGGCGGCGGCTCCAAGGCCACCGACGTCTCCGCAGGCTGGCTGTCCTCCGGCACCGGGCTGCGCATCGGCAACCAGCGCGGGGGACTGCGGATGAAGGCCGTCAAGGCACGCTCGGCACGCGCAGGACGCATCAAGGGGGTCAAGCGACTGTGACCAACATTCCGGAGACCGGACGGACGCCCCGCGTCCAGATCCGCCTCGTCGTTCTGCAGATCCTCGTCCTCTCCCTCCTGCTCACGCTCGGCGGCCGCCTCTGGTACCTCCAGGTGCGCAACGGCGACGAGTACGCCAAGGAGGCCTCGGGCAACCACGTCCAGCAGGTCGTCACGCCCGCCGTGCGCGGCTCCATCCTCGACGCGCGCGGCATCCCCATCGCGGACAACGAGACCCGCCTCGTGGTCTCCGCCTCCCGCACCGAGCTGATGAAGATGGAGGACGACGGCAAGGGCGTCCTCACCAAGCTCGCCGGCGTCCTCGGCATGAAGCCCCAGGAGGTCATGGAGAAGGTCCGGCTGTGCGACGCGAAGACGCCGCAGCCCTGCTGGAACGGCTCGCCGTACCAGCCCATCCCCATCACCGACGAGGCCACCCCGAAGCAGGCCCTGCAGATCCGCGAACGCGGCGAGGACTTCCCCGGCATCACCGCCGAACCCACCGCCGTGCGCCGCTACGCGGGCCCCGGCGGCTCCAACACCGCACAGGTCCTCGGCTACCTCTCCCCGGTCACCGACGCCGAGATCGAGAAGGCCAAGGACACCTCGTCCCCGTACCTGCGCTCCGACCAGGTCGGCCGCTCCGGCCTCGAGCGCACCTACGACAAGGACCTGCGCGGCAAGGCAGGCGTCACCCGCTACGAGGTCGACAACCTCGGCCGCGTCATCGGCCGTGCCAAGAGCGACAAGGCCGAGCCGGGCGCCAACGTGGTCACGTCCATCGACGCCCGCGTCCAGTCCGTCGCCGAGTACGAGCTCAACGAGGCGATGGAGGCCGCCCGCCACGAGTTCGACAAGAACACCGGCGAGAACTACAAGGCGGACTCCGGCGCCGTCGTCGTGATGGAGGCCAAGACCGGCCGCGTCGTCGCGATGGCCTCCAACCCGGCCTACGACCCGAACGCCTGGGTCGGCGGCATCTCCGGCAAGGACTACGCCAAGCTCACCGGCAAGAAGTCCAACTACCCGCTGCTCAACCGCGCCACCCAGGGCCAGGCAGCCCCCGGCTCGATCTTCAAGGTCGTCTCGACGACGGCCGCGGTCAACGCGGGCTACCCGTTCGACGGCAAGTACCCCTGCACCAGCTCGTACTCCATCGGCAGCCAGGTCTTCAAGAACTTCGAGTCGGAGAACTACGGGCCGATCAGCCTCGGCCGCGCCCTCGAGGTCTCCTGCGACACCGTCTTCTACGGACTCGCCCACAACGAGTGGAAGAAGGACGGCGGCACCAAGCCCAAGAAGAACGCCCACGACTGGTTCTTCAAGACGGCCAAGCAGTTCGGCCTCAGCAAGAAGACCGGCATCGACCTGCCCAGCGAGGTCAGCGGCCGCATCCCGGACCGTAAGTGGAAGCAGGACTTCTGGAAGGCCAACAAGGACTCCTGGTGCAAGGCCGGCAAGAAGGACGGCGACTACATCCAGCGGCTCTCCTACGAGAACTGCCTGGAGGGCAACCAGATGCGCGCCGGTGACACGGTCAACTACTCCATCGGCCAGGGCGACACCCTCGTGACGCCCATCCAGATGGCGTCCATCTACGCCGCGATCTCCAACGGCGGCACCCTGCACCAGCCCGAGATCGCCAAGGCCGTCGTCAGCGCCGACGGCAAGCACGTCAGCGAGATCGCGCCGAAGGTCAACAGCAAGCTCCCGATGAACGCGAAGACCCGCGACCAGATAGACGAGGCACTGGCGGGAGTGGCGACCCGCGGTACGGCGGCCTGGCGCTTCGGCGGCTGGCCCCAGGACAAGATCCCGATGCACGCCAAGACCGGTACGGCGGAGGTCTACGGCAAGCAGACGACCTCGTGGTTCGCGACCTACACCAAGGACTACTCGATCGTCATGACGATCTCCCAGGGTGGTACGGGTTCCGGCGCCTCCGGCCCCGCCGTGCGCAAGATCTACGACGCCCTCTACGGCATCGACGAGAACGGCAAGCAGAACAAGAAGAAGGCCCTGCTGCCCCAGCCCGAGAAGAACCTGCCGAAGATCGCGCCCGACGGGTCCATCGACGCCCCGAAGATCGAGCCGTACGCACCGCAGAAGGACGAGCCGCCGGCCCAGCAGGAACTCGCCGGGGCGCTGCCCGCCTCCGCGTACGGCAGGAGGGACTGAGCACCCATGGCCGGCTCCAACGGCTTCTCCGTCTCCGGGTACGGGCCCCAGCGCTCCACCATGTCGCGGCTCATGGCCCGCGACTCGGTGATGCGCCGGCTCGACTGGCCCATCCTCCTGTCGGCCGTCGCGCTGTCGCTGATCGGCGCGGCGCTCGTCTACTCCGCGACCCGCAACCGCACCGAGCTCAACCAGGGCGACCCGTACTACTTCCTGTTCCGGCACCTGCTCAACACCGGCATCGGGATCGCGCTCATGGCCGGCACGATCTGGCTCGGCCACCGCACCCTGCGCACCGCCGTGCCGATCCTCTACGGCATCTCGGTCTTCCTGGTGCTGCTCGTGCTGACGCCGCTCGGCGCGACCGTCAACGGTGCGCACGCCTGGATCATCATCGGCGGCGGCTTCTCGCTGCAGCCCTCCGAGTTCGTGAAGATCACGATCATCCTCGGGATGTCGATGCTGCTCGCCGCGCGGGTCGACACCGGTGACCGGGAGCACCCCGACCACCGCACCGTCCTCCAGGCCCTCGGGCTCGCCGCCGTCCCCATGATGGTCGTCATGCTGATGCCGGACCTCGGGTCCGTCATGGTCATGGTGATGATCGTGCTCGGCGTGCTGCTCTCCTCCGGCGCGTCCAACCGCTGGGTGCTCGGGCTGATCGGCGTCGGCGCGGCGGGCGCGGTCGCGATCTGGAAGCTCGGTGTCCTCGACGACTACCAGATCGCGCGGTTCGCGGCGTTCGCCAACCCGGCGCTCGACCCGGCCGGCGTCGGCTACAACACCAACCAGGCGCGCATCGCCATCGGCTCGGGCGGGCTGACCGGGTCCGGGCTCTTCCACGGCTCGCAGACCACCGGGCAGTTCGTGCCCGAGCAGCAGACGGACTTCGTGTTCACCGTGGCGGGGGAGGAGCTCGGCTTCGCCGGGGCCGGGCTGATCCTGCTGCTGCTCGGAGTGGTGCTGTGGCGGGCCTGCCGGATCGCCCGCGAGACCACCGAGCTGTACGGGACGATCGTCGCCGCCGGGATCATCGCGTGGTTCGCCTTTCAGGCGTTCGAGAACATCGGCATGACCCTCGGCATCATGCCGGTCGCGGGACTGCCGCTGCCGTTCGTCTCGTACGGAGGGTCGTCGATGTTCGCCGTGTGGGTGGCGGTGGGGCTGTTGCAGTCGATCCGGGTGCAGAGACCGATGTCGGCGTAGCGCCTCCGGCGGGGGCGGGACGGGGTTGGGCGGGACGGGGTGGCGCAGGCCGCCGCGACACCGCCCGAGCCCATCGGCCTCCGGCCCCGGGTGAACGCTCGTGTCGGCCCTGTCGTTGCCGTGGGCGGGTGGTCTGTCCGGGCTCTGCGCGTCGTGGCCGGAGCCTGATCCCACCCACCCGCCCCCTCCGGGGCGTTCGGCCCGGCGTCGGGCGCAGTCCGCCGTCCCGGGCCGCGACGGCCCGCCGTCGGGGACCGGTGTCG
>NZ_WWIA01000262.1 GCF_009870065.1 Streptomyces sp. SID5785
CGGGCTCGATGAACCCCGTGCTCCAGGTCGGCGTCGCCAGCAGGAGCGGGACCGGACCCGTCCGGATGCGCAGCGCCACCTCCCACAGCCGCACGTCGTAGCAGGCGCGGAGCGTCGCGTTCGCCTCGTACGGGCGGGCCTCGTGCCCGTGCTCGACCCCGTACCGCAGGGTCCGCAGCTGAACCGCCTGCACGACGCTCGCCGCCACCACCTCCAGGCCGTACGTCGACTCCCGGAAGGCGGGCTGGACCCGGTCGTACGGATCGGCGCCGCGCCACCAGCGGTTGGCCACCACGGGGGCCAGCGCATCGGCGAGTCCGTCGAGGTCCCGGTGGGCGTGCCGCACGAGCCCGTCGAGCGTCCGCTCGAACGCGGCGAGATCCCCGCCGGAGGTGATGACGGCGCTCACCTCCTCGGCGACCTCCGCGGCCGAACCGGGCGCGGGCTCCAGCCGGAACGGCTCCTGCGTCAGCGGCAGCACCTCCGTGTACGGCTCCTGCGGGGCGAGGGTGATGCCCAGCGCCTCCTGCGCGCGCGGGCGCAGCCCCGGACCCAGCTGGTCCGCCGCCCGTGCCACCTGCTCCCGTGTCGCGGCCCCGGCCGCGCCCGCGTACCGGGCCACCAGCTTCAGGGCCCGCTCCTGCACGTCGGTGTCCGGATGCCCGAACGCCTCACCCACAGCGGGCAGCAACTCGTCCACGACCGGTGGGTCCCCCTCGCCGGCCCGGCTCCGCAGCACCTTGCCCAGCAGTACCAACTGCGCCCGCACCAGCTTCTTCTCCGTGCGGAACAGGACGGCCGAGGACACCTCCGCGAGCGTCCGCACCGGCAGCCCGCCGTCCACGGCCAGCGAGGCGAGCACCTTCTGCGCGTGCGTGGCCACCGACGGCGCGCCGTCCGCGCACATCGCGGCCCAGTCCGCCGTCCGCGCGCGCTCCTCCTCACGGGTCGGCGCCAAGGCGTCCAGCACCTTCAGGAACAGCCGGAGGTCCGACACGCGTCCGCCGCGCAGCAGCCGCGCCACACACGCGTCGAGAAGGATCTTGCGCTCCAGCGCCCCCTCCCCGGCGAGCTCGGCCAGCGCGCGCGGCCAGCTCTGCGCGCTGTCGGACGAGAACCAGTCCAGTCGGCCGCCGATGTCGTCGGTCTCGAACAACGCGGCCGTCAGCTCGGCCAGGTGCGGCTCGCTCCGCAGCCGGTCGGCGAGCGAACGGTCCTGCCTGCGCCCGGTGTTGAGGCTGCCGACCCAGCCGACGACGTACGCCTCGGTCGTCGGCACCGGGCACCCCGCCAGCTCGACCAGCCCCGCCATCAGCTCGTACGACACACCGCGTGCCACCGGCAGCGCCGCGAGCCGGTGCGCCACGTCGGCCAGCCAGTCGGCCTCCCGGCCGGCGAGCAGATGCAGCAGCACCCGTGGCGCCACGTGCCGCTGCCACACCCACTCGCCGGCCCCGAGCCAGGCCGCTGCCGCGGCGGCACCCGTGTGGCACGCGGCCCCCGCGAGCTGCAACGCCGGATAGATCCGACGCGCGTCCGCACCCCACCGCTCGGCGCGCAGCTCCTTGCGCATCTCCTTGAGCCCGGGCAGGCACGCCCTGCGCTCCGCGTCCGTCAGCCCGTCCAGCAGGTCCGTCACCTCGGTGACGCGGCCCGCGCGCACGGCCGTCAGCAGGGCCTGCGTGCTCCTCGTGCTCGCCGCGCCCCTCACGCCTCCCGCACCCCCGTCGCCCCGGGCGCCGTCAGACCCCACCCCAGGTCCTCCCCGGCCGTGCTCCTGCGCGCCATCCGCACCGCGAGCGCGTGCTTGCAGGGCCCGCGCCCACCGCGATACCTGGCCCACCACATGCATGTACACCTCGACGTCCCCCCGTCCTCGCGGACCCGGTGCACATGCCCGTCGTCCGCCGTCACTGTCCCTGCTCCGGTCTCCAGCGTCACCGCGCCCGCGCTCACCAGCGCCCGGGCGGCCTTCAGCCGCGGATTGTGCCGCTCCACGCGGTCCGCGTCGTACGGCAGTTCGCGGTGGAAGTAGGCCGCCTCCGCCGTGTCGTACCCGACCCGCCCGGACGTGCCGAGCCGCACCAGCGCGGCCGCGACCCGCTCGGTGCTCAGCCCCGACGCCGCCGCGAGGTCCCCGAGCTCGATCCGCGGCTCCCACGCGAGCAGCACCGCGATCAGCTCGGCGTCCTCCGCCGCCCGGTCCGTGGCCAGCGCGTCCAGCACGCCGCCCTCGCCGGAGAAACCGCGGGCCGCGTCGGGTGACAGCGTGAGCGTGAGCCGCATACCGGGAAGCACCGCCTCCCATGCGCTGGAGACCGCCGCGTCGGTGACGGCCGCAGGCCCGTACACCCGCAGGGCCGTCGCGTGCCGGAGCACCCGCTGCAGCGCGGCGAGCCGCTCGGGGCCGGGCAGGCACACGGCGCCCGGGACCGGCCGCGAGGTGGGCCGCAGCCCTCGCCCGGCCGGAACCACCCAGCGAGCGGCGCGGCCCGAGCTGCGCGGCAGCGAGCGCAGGAAGCGCACCGCCTCCGGGGCCGCGAGCTCGGCGCGCAGCTCGAAGCCGGCGGATATCACCTGGGCCTCGGCGAAGCCGCGCAGCCAGCGGTCCGGCAGGGGAACCTTCTTCTCGACCACGGGCCCGTCCAGCGTCGTGACCGCCAACTGCTCGGGGCCCACGCGCAGATGCAGGGGATCGTCGCCGCCGATCCGCGAGAGGGCCTCGCGCAGCGGATTGTTCACGTCGACATTCGTCGTGCCGTGCCGGACGGCGTCCCCGTCGAGCCCCTCGGCCAGCACGTCGAGCCGGGCGTACACCCCGCCGCACCCCGAGAAGGATTCAAAGCGCAGCCGGTCGCCGCTGCCCGTCACGACCGGGTCGAGCGAGGCCGTCAGCCGCTGCTGGTGATACCGGGCCGCCGCGACGTCCGCGACGGCGAGCAGCCCCGCCGCCGAGACCTGAGGCGACGTCAGGAACCCGCTGAAGAACTGCGGATGGTCCCGGGGACCGGCCGGTGTCGCGCCCCGCGACGTCTCGAGTCCCAGCTGGGCCGCACCCCCCACGGACTCGAGCACGGAGGGTCGGCGATAGGCCACGGTCTGTGTTGATCGCGTCATGGGGGAAACCGTAGGCGCGACCACTGACAATCGCTCTGACCTGCACCGACAAGGGTCGCAGGGCCCGGCGCCACGAACGGCGCACGGGCCCTGCGTCACGCTCGGTGCGCCGGGCTCACTGCCCGACGCGGCCCGGCTGCAGCGTCTTCGAGAACAGCACGTCGCCGCCCTCCTGCCGCAGACGCACCGTCAGTTCACCGCTGCCGCCGTCGATGTCGACCTCGCCGAAGTACGGCGGGGTCTCGGCCGGCGAGGTGTTCGCCCGGTCCGGCGCCTTCACGAAGGCCTGCCGCGGACCGAACGTCCCGTCGAGCGCGGCCGCCGGGAAGCCGCCGGCGGCCAGGGGCCCCGACACGAACTCCCAGAACGGCTCGAAGTCCTGGAACGCCGCCCGGGCCGGCTCGTAGTGCTGGGCCGACGTGTAGTGCACGTCCGTCGTCAGCCACACCGTGCCCGTGATCCGCCGGTGCTTGATGTGCCGCAGCAGCTCCGCGATCTGCAGCTCTCGGCCGAGCGGTGCACCGGGATCGCCCTGCGCGACCGCCTCGAAGTCCGTCGCGCCGTCCGCCACGACGAGCCCCAGCGGCATGTCGGACGCGATCACCTTCCACGTCGCCCGCGACCGCGACAGCTCCCGCTTGAGCCAGGCGAGCTGCTCGGCGCCCAGGATGCCGGTGGGGTCGTCGGTCTGCCGGCCCGGTGAGTTGGCGTTGCGGTAGGTGCGCATGTCCAGGACGAACACGTCGAGCAGCGGTCCCTGCCGCAGCACGCGGTACACCCGGCCGTGCGGGTCGCCCGGCGGCAGCGTCGAGACCGGGAAGTACTCGCTGAAGGCGCGCAGCGAACGGGCCGCGAGCACGTCGGTGTCCTTCTCCGTGTACCGGTCGTCGGCCAGGATCTGTCCCGGGTACCAGTTGTTGTGCACCTCGTGATCGTCCCACTGGGTGACCGTGGGGACCTGGGCGTTGAACCGGCGCAGGTTCTCGTCGAGCAGGTTGTACCGGAAGGCGCCGCGGAACTCGGCGAGCGTCTCGGCGACCTTGGACTTCTCCTCCGTCGTGATGTTGCGCCACACCCGCCCGTCGGGGAGCGTCACGCTGGAGGTGATCGGGCCGTCCGCGTAGATGTTGTCACCGCTGCACAGGAAGAAGTCCGGGTCGAGCGCGCGCATGTCCTCGTAGACGCGGTAGCCGCCCCGGTCGGGGTTGATGCCCCAGCCCTGGCCCGCGATGTCGCCGGACCACAGGAAGCGCACACCGTCCCGGCGCCGCTCGGAGGCGGTGCGGAAGGTGCCCTCGACCGGCTCGCCCGTCCGGCGCGGATCGTCCGGGTCGGCCAGCAGCACCCGGTAGTGGATCTGTTCACCGGGCGGCAGTCCGCGCAGCCGCGTCGTGCCGGTGAAGTCCGTGCCCGGGCCGAGCAGCGGGCCCTGCCGGCGGGACACCGTGCGGAACGACGCGGTGGGCGAGGTCTCGACGATCATCCGGGCGGGCCGGTCCGAGCGCACCCACACCAGTCCCGAGCGAGCCGTCACGTCGCCGGCCTGGACACCCCAGCCGGCCTTCGGGCGCCCCGAGAGCGCGAACGCCGGCGCGGTGGCGCCGATCGTCGGCAGGGTGAGCGCGGCCGACGCGGCAAGCGCCCCGCGCAGGACCCCGCGGCGGCCGGGCAGCTGACTCGGCGGACGGTGTGACATGGACGCCTCCAATGACGGTTCCGACGACGAGTTGCGGTGCCAGGAACAGCGGTGCCAGGAACTGCGGTGCCAGGAACAGCGCACGGCGCCGCGGAGCCACACCTACTGGTTCACCACGGCGCGCACACGAACCCCAAGTGAACAACCACCCCTGCCGTCCGGGGAACATGCCACGCGCGCGTGGCGCGATCCCGCGCCCGCCCCGGGCCGCAGCAGGCCTACGCGGGCCCGGCCGGCGTCCAGTCCGCGGCCAGCAGACCGAGCACCACCTCGTCCAGGAACTCGCCCATCACCCAGGCCGACGAGCGCAGCACGCCCTCGCGCACGAAGCCGTTGCGTTCGGCCGAGCGCAGCATCGGGCCGTTGTCCGCCAGCGTCTCGATCTGCAGCCGGTGCAGCCCGCGCGCGACGAAGCCGTAGTGGCACAGCACCGCGACGACGTCCGTGCCGTACCCCTTCCCGCGGGCGCCGGGGCGCAGGCCGAGCCCGATGTGCGCGGTCCGGTTGTGCAGGTCGATGCCCCAGAGCTGCGCGCTGCCGACGAGGGTGTCGTCCGCCAGGTCGACCACGGAGAACTGCGTGTTGACCTCGTCGTCGTCCACGAGGAACTGTGTCCTCTTCGAGCCGGGCGTGATCGGTCGCCAGGGACGCCCGCCCGCCCGCGAGGTGGTGACCACGTCCCCGTACAGCTCGCTCTGCAGGACCGGGACGTCTTCCTCGTGACGGGCTCTCAGCCCGACCTTGCTGCCCTTCAACATGCGGTCCTCTCTACCCGCGCTCGCGCGCCCGCGGCAACCGGATTGCGCGCGCTCACCGTCCGGGGGCCGTGGACCGCGCCGCGTCCGCCAGGAGGCGCACACCCTCGCGGATCCGGGCGGGGGACAGATGCGCGTAGCCGAGCACCAGGGAGACTCCGCCGCCCCCGGCGCTGCCGTACGCTCCGAGCGGGCGGACGGTCACTCCGGCCGCGGCGCAGCGGGCGAGGAGACGGTCCTCGGGGCCGTGGCACTCGGGGAGCGTGGCGATCGCGTGCAGTCCGGCCGCGATGCCCGACACGCGGGTGCCCGGCAGGTGCTCGTCCAGCGCCCGCAGCAGGGCGTCCCGCCGCTCCTTGTAGGCGCGCTGGCAGCGGCGCAACTGGCGGTCGTGGTCGCCGCGTTCGATGAAGCGGGCGAGCACGGCCTGGTCGAGCGAGGGGTTGCCGAGATCCATGTACTGCTTGCGCGCGACGACCTTGTCGGCCAGATGCCCGGGGACGACGAGCCACCCCAGACGCAGGCCGGGGACGAGGGACTTGCTCACCGACCCCGTGTACGCGACATGGTCCGGGTCGAGTCCCTGCAGCGCGCCGACCGGCGCCCGGTCGTAGCGGAAGTCCCCGTCGTAGTCGTCCTCCACGATCAGGCCGTCGGTCTCGCGCGCCCAGGCGAGCAGCCGGGCCCGGCGCCGCGCCGAGTACGCGATGCCGGACGGGAAGTGATGGCCGGGCGTGGTGACGACGGCGCGCACGCCCGAGGCCCGCAGCGGATCCAGGGCGAGTCCCTCGTCGTCCAGCGGGAGGCGCGCGACGCGGGGCCCCGCCGTCGCGAACAGGGCCTCGTACTGCGGGCTCCCGGGGTCCTCGACGCCGACGGTGTGCTCCCCGCGCGCGTGAAGGACAAAGCCGAGCAGGGTCACCGCCTGCGTCACGCCGGAGCACACGACGATCCGCTCCGGATCCGCCACGACGCCGCGGCGCCGGGTGAGGAGCTCCGCCAGCGCGGTCCGCAGCCGGGGCAGACCGCGCGGATCCGGGTAGCCGAGCTCCTCGTGCGGCAGTTCGGCCAGGACCGCGCGCTGCGCGGCCGACCACGCCGCGCGCGGGAACAGCGACAGGTCGGGGCGCCCGGCCACGAAGTCGACCCGGCTGTCGGCGGCACGGCGGGGCGACAGGTCCCGTACGGGCGGCGCGGCGGCCCGCACCGCATCGCTCACCCAGGTGCCCGCACCCCGGCCGCTGCGCAGATACCCCTCGGCGGTCAGCTGCTCGTACGCCTCGGTGACCAACCCGCGGGACACGCCCAGGTCGCGCGCGAGATCACGGCTGGACGGCAGCCGGGTGCGAGGTGGGAGCCGGCCGGTCCGCACCGCCTCGCGCAGCGCGGACTGGAGCGCACGGCCTCGCGCGCGGGCGGGCGCGGCCGCGGCGGGCAGCAGCAACTCCCAGGCGGCGGTGGCCTCCTGGGAGCCCGGCAACGACGTCATGGGGGCGCACCCTACAAGGCCGCCCTACAAGGGCCGCCCGACAAGGCCGCCCGCGGTCGGCGCGCGGCCGATTGGTCCCCGACGCCCCACCCTGATTGGACCCCGAACCGGACCACCGCTGCTCCTAGCGTCGGTTCCATGAACGCCACCACTCTGCGCGGCTCCGCGCTCGCCGCCCTCGCCTGCGTCCTGGTCGGAGGCTCCTTCACCGCCAACAGCGTCCTGGGCGACTACCCGTACGCCGGCGGGCAGTTCCTCCGCTACGGGCTCTCCTTCCTGCTCCTCGTGCCGCTCGTGGCGCGCGGTGGCGGACTCGCGCCCCTCAAGCGGCTCACCGCCCGCCAGTGGGCACGTCTCGCCCTGCTCGCCGCGGTCGGCATGGTCGGCTTCAACCTCGCGGTGCTCGCCGCCGAACGGACGGCGGAACCGGCGGTGCCCGGCGTCTTCGTGGGGTGCGCGCCCGTGATCGTGGCCGTGCTCGTCCCGCTGCTCGACGGCCGGCGGCCGCGGGCGGCGGTGCTCCGGGGCGCGGCCCTCGTGGCCGCCGGTGCGTTCACCGTGCAGGGCTGGGGGCACACGGACACGGCCGGGCTGCTGTGGTCCGTGGGCGCGCTCTGCGGCGAGGCGGGCTTCGCGGTGCTCGCGGTCCCCGTCCTGCGCCCGCTCGGTCCGCGCCTGCTGTCCTGCGCGGTGTGCGGCGTCGCGGCGGTCGAGTCCGCCCTCGCGGGCCTCGTCCTCGACGGCGCCTCCTGGCTGCGGGTCCCGGACGGTGCCGAGACGGCCGCACTGGTGTGGCAGGCCGTCGTCGTCACGGTCGTCGGCTTCGTGTGCTGGTACGCGGGTATGCAGCGGATCGGCGCCGAGCGCGCGACGCTCTTCTCCGGACTGATCCCGGTGGCGGCGGCCGGCACCGCGCCGCTCGTCGGTGCGGGCACCTACGGGCTCGCCCAGGGCGTGGGCAGCGCGCTCGTCGCCGCCGGCGTCGCCCTGGGCTCGGGGGTGTTCGGGGCCCGGTCAGCGACTCGTGTCGAGGATCACGCGCGCGACGAGCGCCGGGTCGTCGTTCATCGGGACGTGGCCGCAGCCGGGCAGCCGGACCAGCCGGGCACCCGGGATGACGTGCTTGGCGCGGACGCCCTGGCGGCGCAGCAGCAGCCGGTCGCGGCTGCCCCACGCGACGGTCACCGGGATCTCGGGTATGTCGTCGCGGAACAGGACGGAGCGGCCGGCCTGGAGCGTCTGCCGGAAGCCGGTGGCCTCGCGCAGCGCGAGCGTCTCGGCCACCACGGACTCGGGTGAACGGCGACCGGGGCGCGCGTAGATGGTGCTGGTGAGCGCGGTGCGCCCGGCCGCCGTGCGGGACAGGCGCTCGATCGCCGGGACGGGCAGCGCGCGGGCGCCCTGCCGCATCGCCAGCAGGGTGCCGAACGCGTAGCGCCGCTCGGCCTGGGTCCAGAATCCGGCGGGGGAGAGCGCCGTGACCGACCGCACGCGCTTCTCGCGGCCCAGGTCGAGCGCGAGCAGGCCGCCCAGCGAGTTGCCCGCCACGTGCGGGCGCTCGATCCCGAGGTGACGGCAGAAGGCGTCGAGGACCGGCACCACGGTCGACAGGTCGTAGGCGAGGCCGTCGGGCAGCGCGGGCGAGGCGCCGAATCCGGGCAGGTCGACGGCGATGACGTCGCGCTCGGTCGCGAGGACGGGGAGCACGGGCTGCCAGGCCTGCCAGTGGTGCCCGATGCCGTGCAGCAGGAGCAGCGGCTCCCCGGAGCCCGTGCGCTCGTACGCCAGGGTCACCGTGTGCGCGCCGCCGGGCCGGTCGATGGTGAAGGTCGCCTGTGCCATGTCGCTCGCTCCCTGTCCCCGCCCTGCCTCGACGGTTCCTTAGACTGCTTGTCAGCAACAATTACCGTTGAGTAGCCCTCAGTTCAAGAGGCGCGGCGCACGGCCCGGGGCACGACGGGCCGAGCCGCCCTGGACAGGGCGGCGTTCGTCGGTTGGGATGGGTGCGTGGCCACCGATACCGCGATCGACCTGTTCGAACAGCACCGGCCCGTCCTCATGGGCGTGGCGTACCGCATGCTGGGCCGCGTCGCCGACGCCGAGGACGTGGTCCAGGACGCCTGGCTGCGCTGGTCGCAGGCGGACCGTGACGACGTCCGCGAACCGCGGGCCTACCTGGTGCGCATCACCACCCGCCTCGCGGTCGACCGGCTGCGCCAGGTCCAGTCGCGCCGCGAGTCCTACGTGGGCCCCTGGCTCCCCGAGCCCCTCGTGACCGACTTCGGGCCCCAGGTGCCCGACACGGCCGAACAGGCCGTGCTCGCCGACTCGGTGTCCCTCGCCGTGCTCGTCGTCCTCGAGTCGCTCTCGCCGCTGGAGCGCGCCGTCTTCGTCCTGCGCGAGGCCTTCGGGCTGCCCTTCGCGGAGATCGCGGCCACCCTGGAGCGCGGTGAGGCGGCCGTGCGCCAACTGGCCACCCGCGCGCGCAAGCACGTGGAGGAGGGCCGCCCCCGCTTCGACGTGGATCCGGCACAACAGCGCGACCTCACCGAGAGGTTCCTCGCCGCGGCCGCCGACGGGGACCTCGACGGGCTCATGAAGCTCCTCGCCCCCGACGTCAGCCTCGTCGGCGACAGCGGCGGCAAGTCCAAGGCGCCGCTGCGCGTCATCGAGACGGCCGACAAGGTGGGCCGGTTCGTCCACGGCGCCGCCCGGCAGGGCGCGGCGGAGGAGAACTTCGCGTACCGCTTCCTGGAGCTCAACGGCGCTCCCGCGCTCGTCTTCCTGGTGAACGGCACGATCGACGCCGCGATCCAGCTCGGCGTCGTCGACGGCAGGATCCAGCGCGTCTACATCGTGCGCAACCCGGACAAGCTCGCGACGATCCTCTGACCGAGTCCCAGGAGTCCCAGGAGTCTCAGGAGGCCCGCTCCGACGCCACGGAGCGGGCCTCGGCGCGTCCGCGGCGCCGCACGCGAACGCCGTATGAACGGATCGCTGCCCTCCGTGAACGCTCTGCGGCAGTGCCCCTGTGCGCCCCGTAACCGATCGAGGATTGGTCTTGACCAAGTCCGAGGGGGGTCCTACGCTCGCAGGGATAGTGCAGGAACCTTTAATAAACAAGGGCGCTAAAAAGCCGCCGGGGCACGGCTGTTGCGGAGGACAGGGTGGGGACCACGCAGTTGGAAGCGGCACCGGAGCCGAAGTACTGGCATCTGAAGACCGTGCTGAGCGAGGCGCTGGACTCGGAGTTCGCCGTCGGCGAGATCCTTCCGAACGAGCGTGACCTCGCCGCCCGCTTCGGTGTCGCCCGCGCCACGCTCCGCCAGGCGCTCGAGCAGCTCGAGCTCGAAGGCCGCCTGCAGCGCCGCCGCGGTGTCGGCACCACGGTCGCGCCGCCGCGCGTGGGTGTCGCGGTCGCCTCCACCGATCAGGACTGGCCGGGCGCCAGCGCCGACGCGTGGCAGGTCGTGGACGCGGTCCTCGACGTCGCACCCGCCGCCGTCGCCGGGCAGCTCGGCATCCGCGCGGGCGACAGCGTGCACGTACTGCGCCGCAAGCGCGTCTCGCACGGCCAGTCGGTCGCCGCGGAGCTGCTCTACGTGCCCTCGGCCTCGGTGCCCGAGCTCACCGCCATAGACGCCCCGTCCGGCGCAGCCCGCGGCCGCGCCGTACTGCGCGAGCTGCAGCGTGCCGGGCTCGACGGGCAGGACCGCGCGGTGGAGCTCGGCTCCGCCCGCGCGGACGACGCCAAGGAGCTCGACCGGCTCCCCGGCGCCCCCGTCCTGGTCGTCACCACGCGCTACTTCAGCAAGGGCGACACGGCGGCGGTGTCCCTGGCCACCTACAGGGCCGACACCTGCCGGCTCACCTTCGGTGACACCCCTGA
>NZ_WWIA01000263.1 GCF_009870065.1 Streptomyces sp. SID5785
CGCGCAGTTCCCCGCGCCCCTGACGGGGCTGGTCGAGCGCGGGGTCGTCGATAGTCGCGGCACTGCGCCCCGCGCCTCTGACGGGGCTCGTCGAGTGCCGGTCGTCGATGCTCCCAGGCACTGTGACCCGCGCCCCGACGGGGCTGGTCGAGGGCCGGGGCGATACTTCCAGGCTCGCGCCCCGCGCCCCACGCGGGGCTGTCGTGACGGGTGGCGGTGAACCGATGGGCCGGGTCAGTTCGCGGAGCGGTTTGCGTGGCGGGCCAGCCAGTACGGGTTGTCGTGCGGCAGCGTCCCGCTGACCCTCCCGTACATGCCGAAGGCCATCAGCAGTACCCCGACGACAAAGCTGAACAGCACGTTCTGGATCTTGAACGCCAGGACGTTCGCCCCGGTGTCGAGCAGCGCCAGGTTCACGAACCCGCTGAGGATGAAGAGGATGCCCAGCGTCATGTTCAGCGTGGACGCGACGTTGCCCCCGATGACGGCCCCGGCGAACAGCAGCAGCCCGACGCAGATCGACAGCACACTGAGCGCGCCGTTCGTGTTGAGCCCGGCGACCGTGTCTCCGCCCGTGTCGAAGAACCCGATGCGGTCGATGAGCCCGAGGATGCCGAAGGCGAGCAGGACGAGTCCCATCAGGCCCGCGCCGATCCTGTAGACCTGACTGAGGCGGTGGTCGACGGGCAGATGTTCGTCCAGCGTGACGCGCCGCCGGGACCGGGGGTGGAGTACCTGCGTGGCCATGGCAGCCTCGCCTCCTCGGACGTGCGTACAACCAGGATCCGCCCGCCGCACACCGAGTGCCAACCGCTCAGGCGGGGCCGCCCCGGTCCTCCCGGATCTGCGCGACGACCCGGGCCACGGTCTCCCGTACGGCCTCGGTCTCCGTCAGGAAGTGCCAGTAGTCGGGGTGGCGGCCCTCGAGCCCCGCGACGGCCCGGTCGAGCCGGCCCACGGCGTCGTCGAGCGGGCGGGCGTGCCGCGGGTCCGGGGTGGCGCGTCCTGCCATGGCCAGCCGCTGCGCGTCGCGGATCGCGAAGCGCGTGCGGTCGATCTCCTGCTGGGGGTCCTTCGCCACCGCGTTGAGCCGCTGGAGGCGGTCGGAGGCGGCGGAGACGGACTCGTCCGTCGTGTTGAGCAGGGCGCGGACGGTGGACAGGAGCGAGGTGGCGTCGGGCCAGCGCTGCTCGTCCCGGGCGGTGCGGGCCTCGGCGAGCTTGGTCTCGGCCTGCCGTACGTTCTCCCCGGCGATCTCGGGGACTCGCTGCAGGTCCTGCCAGCACGCGGCCGCGAACCGGCGCCGCAGCTCGCTCAGCACCGGCTCGACCTGCCCCGCACGCGTGGTCAGGGCCTGGGCGCGGGTGCGCAGCGAGACGAGCCGGCGGTCGATCTCGGCGGCCCGCTCGGGCAGCCGGCCGGCCTCCGCGCGCACGGCCTCGGCGTCCCGCGCGACCCGCTCGGCGCGCTCGAGGGTCTCGGGCACGCCGTGCTGCCCCGCCCCCTGGTTGAGCCGGGTCAGCTCGGGGCCGAGGGCGGCGAGCCGGGCCGCGAGGTCGTCGGCCTTGAGCCCGGCCTGTCGTGCGGAGTCGAGCGCGGTCGTCGCGGCGAGCAGGGCCTGCCGGGCGCGCTCGACGGCCGGTGCGAGCCGGGCGAGCTGGGTCTCGGCCTTGCCGAGCAGCGGTCCGAGGCCCTGGGTGAACCGGTCGAGGTCCTGCTTGACGCGGACCAACTGGTCCTTGGCCTGCGTCAGTTCGCTCCGGGCGCGGGCGGCGACACCGGCCTCCAGGTCGTCCCGGTCCAGGTCGTGCGCGTCGACGGCGGTGATGTACTGCCCGCTGGCCTCGTCGATGCGGGCGCCGAGCTGCTGGAAGTCGGTGACGGCGCGGCGGGCGGCGGGGGAGTCGTCGACCGCCGTGATGGTCTCGATCGAGATGCGCAGGTCGCGCTGTGCGGTGTCGAGCTCGTAGAACGCGGCGGCGGCCGCGTCCTTCGCGGCCTGGGCCTCGGCACGCTGGCTCTCGGCGCGCCCGCCGAACCAGCGGCGGGTGCCGCCCGCGTTGAACGACGCGGTGACGGCGGCGGCGAGCAGCGGGACGGGCAGCAGCGCGAGCGTCAGGAGGTCGCCCAGCGCGGACGGGCCGGAGGTGCGGGCGGAGCGGCGGCGCCGCCGAACGACAAGGCCACGCCCCTCTCCGGGGCGCTTCGTCGTCGCCGTCGTCACTAACCTCTCCCGTGCCGTCGTCCGCCCTGACAGGAGTTCATTCTCCCACCCGTTAAGGACGAACACACGGCCCGGTTAGTTCGCGGTTCGGAGTGTGACTTTTCCGTCCTGGGTGCGGACCGAGACCCGGTGGGCGCTGTCGTCGGCGCGCGGCACGGCCACGTGGACGGAGCCGTCCTCGGAGTGCGTGGCGACCTTGTACCGGGCCGAGCCGGGCAGCGCGAGGGTGACGGAGCCGTCCTCGCCGACGGCGTCGACCCGGTCGGGCACCGTGCGCAGGGCGAGGTCCGCGGACCCGTCCTCGGTGTGCACGGACACCCGGCGGGCGTCGACGCCGGTGGCCTTCACGGAGCCGTCCTCGGTGTGCAGACGCAGCGGCCCCGCGGTGTTCGTGACCCGGACCGAGCCGTCCCGTGCGCTGACGTCGAGCCCGTTGCGCAGCCCTTCGGCACGGACGCTGCCGTCGTCGCCGCGCACGACGACGGCGATGCCGCGCGGCACCTCGACGCGATGCCGGGCCGCGCAGTCGGCGACGAAGCCGCTGCAGTGCAGGCGCAGCGTCAGCCGGTCGGTGTCCGCGTCCCAGCGCCAGGTCACCTTCGGGTCGGAGCCGATCACGGTGGACCCGCGGAACCACCGGGTGACCTGCACGCGGTCGCTGTCGCCCGGCACGAGTTCGAGCGCGGAGTCGTCGGTGTCGACGGTGAGGGTGCGGCCCTGGAGGGCGAAGGAGCGGTGGTCGGGGTGCGCGTCGTCGTCGGCGTCGGCGCCGCAGGCCGTCACGGTGACGGCGAGCGCGGCGGTGGCGGCGGTGGCGGCGAGCACCCGGACGGTGCGGCGCGGACGGGCGGTCATGACGGATTCCCCCTGGGGCGGCGTGCGGTGGCCGGCCGGTACCGGACCGGCCTGTCACGAACGTACGAGGGCGGGGCCCCGGACGGGATCCGGACGGCCACCGGATCCGCGGTGGGGTTAACCCCCGCAGCCACCGGGCCGGTTGCCGGTCGGGCGTTTGCCGAGCGGGGGGCCCGGCAGGGTACGCTGTCGGCTCGTCCTGGTCGCGGTGTGCTGTGTCGTCGTACGCCGAGAGGCCGGAGATGTCCGGGTGCGTAGCTCAGGGGTAGAGCGCCTGCCTTACAAGCAGGATGTCGGCGGTTCGAAACCGTCCGCGCCCACCGCGGTGACCGAAGGCCTCCGGGCCGTGATCAGGCAGTGATCACGGGCGGGGGCCTTCGTCGTGCGCGGGCCGGGGGCCGGTGTGCTTGAGGCGGGCGCGGGCCTGCACGGCGTCGCTGCCGCCGAGACCGGACCAGTACCGATGGCACGTCACGAAGACCGCGAGCTCCAGCTCGCGCTGTCGCAGCTTCTCCACCTCCGCCTGGTCGTCGTCGGTCCAGCCCGGTGACGCCGGGCGTTCGAGCTTGCGCCAGCCCTGGGTGTCGCTGACGGCGTCGAGGGGCTCCACCGACCAGGGGAGCCGCTTGAGGAGGGCATGGAGCTCGGCCCGGACCTGGTGCAGCTCCTCCTGGCCGGCGAGGAGGTCGCTCGGGAAGTCGAAGGCGGAATCGTCGGAGTCATCGTTCGCTGCCACCCCTCAATGGTACGTCTGTTCGATTTAGTGGTGCGAGCGACTCGACGGAGTTCACGCGAACGTGTGTACGGCTCGGGGGAGACGATGGGTCGAGGGGGGCGGCAGACTGGAGGCATGTGCCGCAGCATCAAGACCCTCCGCCCGCCCGCCCAGCCCGAAGAGGCCACCGAGGACGAGATCAGGGCCGCCGCCCTGCAGTACGTGCGCAAGGTGTCCGGCTTCCGGGCCCCGGCCGCGCACAACCGTGAGGTGTTCGACCGGGCCGTGGACGAGATCGCCCGCGCCACCGCCGAGCTGCTCGACGGCCTGGAGGTGCGCGGCGGGCACCGGCCCGCCCCGGCTCAGGCCTCCTGAGGCTCCGGGACGGGGCGCCGCATCACGTAGGCGGCGACGAAGCCCGCACCCACCAGGGCGAGCAGCGAGACCAGCGCGGACACCCAGCCCGCGCCGAGCCAGTGCGCGCCGAACCAGCCGAGCGCGACGCTGTACGCGGCCCAGGCCACGCCCGCCAGCGCCGACCAGGGCAGGAACTCGCGGACCCGGCGGTGCGCCGTCCCGGCCGCGAACGAGACCACCGAGCGGCCCGCGGGCGCGAACCGGGCGATGATCACGAGCAGTCCGCCGCTGGACCTCCCGAGCGCTCCGCCGAGACGTTCCTGCGCGGTGGTCAGGCGGCGGGAGCGGGCGATCGCCCGGTCGAGCCGCTCGCCGCCGCGCCAGGCGAGCCGGTAGGCGACGAGGTCGCCGAGGACGGACGCGGTGGCCGCGCAGAGCGTGAGGACCAGCAGGTCGGGCACGCCGCGCGGGACCTGCCCGGTGGCCGCGCCGGTGCCGGCCGCCGCCGCGGTCGCGGCGGTGATCACGAGCACGCCGCTGGGCAGCACGGGCAGGAAGACGTCGAAGAGCACCGACAGCGCCACGACGGCGTAGATCCACGGGCTGCCGGTCAGCGACCCCAGATGCTCCACCACTGCTCTGCCTACTCCCCGTACGGACCGTGCTGCGGCCGTTCCCTCACGCGGAGCGGCTTGATGACAGCTGTACAGCGTACGCCTCAAGAGTTGCTCAAGTGACGCAAGGGGTACAGATGTTCCCCACGTCACGTTCACCCGGCTGCCGTGTCGAAGCGGGCATGCCGGGCTTTTGTCCCGTACCAACGAAAGGGCGAGCGGGACGAACCGAGTGACCGGAGGAACCGGCGATGGTGGCAGGGATGGTGAGCGGCGCCCTCGCGGCGGCCGTGCTCGCGGCGGGCGGCGGCAGCGGTGGCGCGGCCGACGGCTACTGGCTGCACACCCAGGCGAGATTCGCGCCGCCCACGGCGTTCGTGCACTCGGCGGCGGTCACCTACGACCACCGGCTCGTGCCGCCCGGCGCGTCCGTCGAGGTCGACCAGCACGGCAGCCGGGCCGGGACGACCGTGCGGCTCGCCGTCGAGGGGCTCGTGCCGGGCCGGGCCTACGGCGCGCACGTGCACCGCGAGCCGTGTGGCGCGGACCCCGCGGCCGCGGGCGGCCACTACCAGAACGTCGAGCGCCCCGGGCACGCGGACGCGGCGAACGAGGTCTGCCTGGACTTCACCACCGACCGGTCGGGGCGCGGCCGCGCCACCGTCCACAAGTCCTGGGGGCTGCGCCGCGGCGAGGCCGGATCCGTCGTGCTGCACGACGTGCCGGGCGGCGCCGGTGAGCGCGTCGCGTGCTTCACGGTGCCCTTCGCGTACCAGCCCTGACGCGTCTCCCGGGCGCGCGCCCGCAGGACGGTGCCCCCTCTCCCGGCCGGGAGAGGGGGCACCGTCACGTCGACTCCGCGGGCGGGGCCTAGGCGGTGACCTTCTCGCGCTCGGGGGTCCGCTCGCCGGACGGGCGCTCGGCGCGCCCGGTGAGGAGCCGGTCCAGGCCGAGGGCGCCTGAGCCGGTGAAGACGAGGAGCAGCATCGCCCAGCAGAACAGGGCGGGGGAGTCGCCGCCGTTCTGGATCGGCCACAGGGCGTTCGGCTGGTGGACCTTGAAGTACGCGTAGGCCATGGAGCCGGAGGCGAGGAACGCGGCGGCGCGGGTGCCGAGGCCGACGAGGACCAGGGCGCCGCAGACGATCTCGATGACGGCGGCGTACCAGGAGGGCCAGGCGCCGGCGGCGGGCGCCGGGCCCATGCCGCCGTCGGGGAAGCCGAAGAGGGACGCGGTGCCGTGGCAGGTGAAGAGCAGGCCGACGACTATGCGGAACAAGCCGAGGGCGTAGGGCTGGGCGCTGTTCAGACGTCCAGTCATCGTGGGGGACTCCTTCGGTCGGTGGGGACGGAACCGAGTCACCGGCGGGCCGGGCGCCGTCGTCGCCGCCACGCCGCCACCGATGGGGGAGTCCAGAGATTAGGGGAACCTAACTTGTGCTTGCAAGTTCAACATTCAGCCATGCCGGGGATTCCGCGGGTGGAGGGCGCGGGCCGCCCGCGGCGGGTCAGCTGAGCGTGCGCCGGGCGACCCTGGTCAGCCCGGCCCTGCGCCGGTCCGCCTGGTCGAGGGCCAGGTCGGCGCTGCGGCCGCGCAGGGTCAGGGTCATCAGCTGGTTCCCGAACCACGGGCCGCCCGTGCGCCGCCAGCCGATTCCGGATCCGCCCGGCCGGACCCGGCGCGACAGCCGCCGCCCGAGGGCCCGGGCCGGCCGGCTCCAGCCGATGCGGAAGCCCAGCCGTATCGACGCGGGCACCGAGTTGTGCACGGGGGAGCAGGTCAGCTGGAGGACGCGGGCGGCGGGCGCGGCGCCGCCCGGCCAGTGCGGCTCGGCGATGTAGGCGTGGTGCACGTCCCCGGACAGGACGCACACCGTCGCGGGGGCGTCCGGGCCGGATCCGGCCTCCGCGATCAGCCCGGTCAGCGCGTCGAACGAGGCGGGGAAGGCGGCCCAGTGCTCCAGGTCCGCCCGCCGCCGCAGGTCCTCGCCGAAGCGGGCCCGGCGCGGGCCCCGCTCCCCGGCGCACTGCGCCGCGTTCCACCGCTCCACGTCGTGGATCAGGTGCGGCAGCAGCCAGGGCAGGGACGTGCCGATCAGCAGGTGGTCGCGGCCGTCCGGGTCGTCGAGGGCCTGCTCGCGCAGCCAGCGCTCCTCGCCCGGGTCGAGCATGGCCCGCCGGTCCTCGTCGAGGACGCGGGCGGCACGGGTGTCGACCATGAGCAGCCGGGTGCGGCCGAAGTCGCGGCGGTAGCTCCAGCGGACCGAGGCCGGTGCGGCGTCGGCCTGCGCGGCGAACCGGCGCAGCGCGTCCGTGCCGTCCGGCGTGGCCCGCACCTGTGCGTACAGCGGGTCGGCGGCCAGCTCGTCGGGCGGCAGGTTCCCCAGGTGCTGGTGCACCCAGTAGGACATCAGGCCGCTCAGCAGGCGCTCGCGCCACCACGGGGTCGCGCGCATGTCGGCGAGCCAGGCCGCGCTCGTGTTCCAGTCGTCGATCAGGTCGTGGTCGTCGAAGATCATGCAGCTGGGCACGGTGGACAGCAGCCAGCGCACCTCGGGGTCGCGCCAGGACTCGTAGTAGAGGTGGGTGTACTCCTCGTAGTCCGCGACCTGGGCTCCCGGGGGCTCGTCCGGATCGCGGCGCCGGGACAGCCACGCGCGCGTCGCCGGGGACGTCTCGTCCGCGTACACCTGGTCGCCCAGCAGGACCAGGACGTCCGGGCGGGCGGCGCCGGGGTCCGCGGCGAGCCGGGCGGCGAGCGTGTCCAGGGCGTCCGGGCCGACCGGGTCGTGGCCGCCGGCGGGCGGGGCGGCCCAGCGGCAGGAGCCGAACGTCACCCGGAACGGCGCGGGCGCCGGGGCGCCGTGGTCCGGGGTGCGGATGGTGCTCGCGGGGAAGCGGGAGTCCGGCTCGGGCCAGACGCGGGCGCCGTCGAGCGTCACCTCGTACGCGGTCTCGCCGCCCGGGGTCAGCCCGGTGACCGGCACGAGCGCGTAGTGGTGGCCCTCGATCTGGAAGGTGGGTGCGGTGCCGGACGCGCCGTCCGCGCAGCGCACCTCGGCGACGCAGGGCCGGCTCGCCTCGACCCAGACCGTCGCCGTCTCCTCGTCCACGTACCGCAGCAGTGGGCCCAGGCGCAGTCCCGCCACGTGATCGCCTCCTCCGGCGTCCCGGTTCCGATGGTCCGGTACGTGGAACGCCGGAGGGAGGCGGTGTGGTTCCGCGTGCCCCGGGGGAGCGGGGCGCGCGGGCTCAGCAGCCGCTCAGGCCCGAGGAGATGGCGGACTTCTCGGCGGAGTCGACCGTGAGGTCGTAGTAGTGCTTCACGTGGACCCACATGCGCAGGTACATGCACGTGTACGCCGCGCGGGACGGCATCCACGTCGCGGGATCCTGGTCGCCCTTGGACTGGTTGACGTTGTCGGTGACCGCGACGAGCTGCGGGCGCGTCAGGTCGTTGGCGAAGCCCTGGCGCTGGGCCGTCGTCCAGGAACTGGCGCCGGACTTCCAGGCCTCGGACAGCGGCACGACGTGGTCGATGTCGACGTCCGAGGACGCGGTCCAGGTGGCGCCGTCGTACGGGGAGTACCAACTGCCGGACGTGGCGGCGCAGCTGGAGTCGGTCTGCACGTTCGTGCCGTCGCGCTTGAGGACCTCCTCGCGGGTGTTGCAGGTGCCGGACTGGGTGATCCAGTGCGGGAACTTGTCGCGGCTGTACCCGTCGCTGGATCCCTCGGCCCTGACGGTCAGTTCGGAGAGGTACGTGCGGGCGGTGGCGGCGGTGACCGGGGTGGGCGGGGCGGCCTGTGCGGTGGGGCCGAGCGTGAGCAGGCCGGCGGTGGCGAGGACGGTGGCGGCGACGGCCGTCAGGGGGCGGCGTCGACGCGCGTAGAAAGAGGTGCCGGGGGTGCGGTGCGTCGCGGTGCGGGGCATGTGAACTCCCGTGAGGTGGGGGGAAGTCGGCCTGGGCGTGGTGCGCCCGGTCAGCGTCGTGGGGTGGGGTTGCCGACAGATGTGCGCCGAGTGACAGGGTCGCGTCAATTTGAAGGGCGGACAAGGGGTGCGACGCGTCAATCGGGCGCGACGGGGCGGGTGTTGGGGTGGTCTGCCGGGGTTTGCGCCGCATCGGTCGCCGGGGCGCCCCGGCGCTCGGTCCGCACGGACGTCCGGCCCGTCACGCACCGTGGGTGGTGCGTGACGGGCCGGACGGAATTGGATATATCGGGGCTCGTTTTGTACCGTGAGGAAACAAAGTGGTTCCCGTCCGCTCACCCTGACCGGCGGGCGGGGCCCTCTTTGTCCCCCGCACTCACGTCTCCGTTCTCTGGAGTCCGCCGATGACGGCCACGCCCACCGTTCTCTCCGCACGCGCCCTGCTGCTCGACATGGACGGCACCCTCGTCAACTCCGACGCCGTCGTCGAGCGCTGCTGGCGCCGCTGGGCCGCCACCCACGAGCTCGACCCGGACCACGTCATGAGCGTCGTGCACGGACGCCAGGGCTACGCCTCGATGGCCGTCCTGCTGCCCGAGCGCCCCATGGCCGAGAACCACGCGGACAACGCGCGCATGCTCGCCGAGGAGACCGCCGACATGGACGGCGTCGTGCCGGTCCCCGGTGCGGCCGCCTTCCTCGACGCCCTTGTCTCCGGCGGGCTCCCGCACGCCCTGGTCACCTCCGCCGACGTCGCCCTGTCCACGGGCCGGATGGCCGCCGCCGCGCTGCCCTACCCCGTCGTGCGCGTGACCGCCGAGAACGTCGGCGCCAGCAAGCCCGACCCCGAGGGCTTCCTCAAGGGAGCCGCCGAACTGGGCGTCGCCCCCGCCGACTGCGTCGTCTTCGAGGACTCCGGCGCGGGCATCGCGGCCGGCCTCGCCGCCGGCATGCGCGTCGTCGGCATCGGCCCCCGCGCGGCCCAGCACGGCCCGACCGTGCACGTCCCGGACCTCACCCACGTCCGCGTCGAGGCCGCCGCGGACGGCGAGATCCTGCTCCACGTCGCGTAGCCGCGCGGGGCGGCGCGACCGCCCCGCGCACCGCGTCCCTTAATCACTGGACCCACGTCCGACCCGCACCTACGGTGTCCCGATGACGTCGATCATCCGGGAAATCCAGGTCACCTTCGACTGCGCCGAGCCGGTGCGGGTCGCGCGCTTCTGGTGCGAGGTGGTGGGGTACGAGCCGATCGTGGACGAGGACGGCGACGACTCCTGGGCGGCCGCCGCCGACCCGACGGGCGCCGGTCCGCGCATGTACTTCCAGCGGGTTCCCGAGGGCAAGGTCGTCAAGAACCGCGTGCACGTCGACGTACGGGCCGGCAAGGGGCTCGTCGGCCAGGAGCGGCTCGACGTGCTCCTCTCGGAGGAGGCGCGCCTGCAGAAGCTGGGCGCGACCCGCGTGCTGCTCCAGCTGGCCGACGACGAGAACGAGTCGTGCCTGACGATGCAGGACATCGAGGGGAACGAGTTCTGCCTGGACTGACCGCCGATCCGATGCCGAGTCCGGGTTCTGCCCGGACCGGCCGCCGTTCTACCGTGTGCCGATGCAGATCGCTCCGCCGCGGACAGCGGCGATACCGGCCGACCGGCTCCGGCCCGGCCGCCACTGGTACGTCACGGCCGGCCTGATCGCCGCCGGACTGACCGCGCTCGGCGCGGTCCTCGGCATCCTCCGGTTCCAGCACCTGCTCGACGCGGTCGGTGACGGCCCCCGGTTCGGCAACGACCGGACCGTCACCCTCCGCCTCGAACCGGGCGACGACCGGGCGATCTGGGCCATGTACCCCGGCCGCTCGCCCGGCCCCACCTGCACGATCAGCGGCCCCGGTCACCCGGCGCTCCACGACGGCAGCGATCTGACCCTCACCCGGGACGAGACCTGGTACCTGCTCTACCGCGTCGACGTGCAGCGCGCGGGCGCGTACGACATCACCTGCTCGTCCCAGGCGCTGTCCCGCTACACGGTCGGGGACGCGGTGGGCTTCTTCGGCTTCGCCGCCACGCTCGTCGTGGCGATCCTGCTCCCCGTCCTCGGCATCGTCCTGTGCGTCGTGATCGTCCTCGTCACCACCCTGCGCCGCAATGCCCACCGCACCCGGCTGCTCGCCGAACAGCACCGAATCCAGGGCGGGTCCACCGCGTGAGCACGCCCGTCACCGGCGCCTGGCCGCCCGCGCCGCTGCACACCCGCCGGCTCGTCCTGCGCGCGTCCGAGGCCCGCGACCGGCCCGCCTTCATCGAGCTGTTCGCCTCTCCCGAGA
>NZ_WWIA01000264.1 GCF_009870065.1 Streptomyces sp. SID5785
TGGCCGAACGGGCTGACCGCTGCGGTCGAACTGGCCAGGAGGGGTTTCTCCGTCGCCCTCTTCGAGGCGCGGGACACGATCGGCGGCGGCGCCCGCACCGAGGAGCTGACGCTGCCCGGCTTCCGCCACGACCCGTGCTCGGCGTCCCATCCGCTCGCCATCAACTCCCCGGCGTTCCGCGCGATGCCGCTGGACCGGTACGGCCTGGAGTGGATGCACGCCGGCCTGCCCATGGCGCACCCGTTCCCGGACGGCACCGCGGCCGTCCTGTCCCGCTCCGTCGCCGAGACCGCCGCCTCCTTCGGGCCGCGCGACGCGGGCACCTACCGGCGCCTGGTCGAGCCCCTGCTGCACCGCTGGGACACGCTCGTCCACGACTTCATGTCGCTGCCGCTGAGCTCGCTGCCCCGCGACCCGGTCGGCCTCGCCCGCTTCGGCCTCGACGGGCTCCTGCCGGCGTCCTGGCTCATGCGCCGCTTCCGCGACGAGCGGGCGCCCGCGCTCTTCTCCGGCCTGGCCGCACACACCATCGCCCCGCTCGACGGCCTCGCCACCGGCGGCATCGGCCTCGTCTTCGCCCTGGCCGCGCACGCCCGGGGCTGGCCCGTCGCCCGCGGCGGCTCCCAGTCCGTCGCCGACGCGCTCGGCGCGTACCTGCGCGATCTCGGCGGCGAGATCCACACCGACTACGAGGTGAAGCGGCTCGACGACCTGCCGCCCGCCCGCGCCTACGTCTTCGACACCTCGCCGACCGCCCTCGCCCGCATCGCCGGGCTCGGCCGCTTCTACGACCGGTTCCGGTACGGACCCGGTGTCTTCAAGGTCGACTACGCGCTCGACGGGCCCGTGCCGTGGACCGCCGAGGAGGCCCGGAGCGCGGGCACCGTGCAGATCGGCCCGTACCGCGCCGACATCGACCGCGCCCTGCGCGAGGCGTCGGGCGGGCAGCGGGCACCCGAGACACCGTTCCTCATCACCGTGCAGGCCAGTGTCGCCGACCCGACGCGCGCACCCGAGGGCAAGCACACGTTCTGGGCGTACGGGCACGTGCCGCACGGGTGGGACGGGAACCTGACGGACGCGATCGAGCGTCAACTGGAGCGCTTCGCCCCGGGGTTCAGGGACCTCGTGCTCGCCCGCGCCACGATGGGCCCGCCCGAGCTCGCCGCCCGCAACGCGAACTACGTGGGCGGGGACATCGCCGCCGGCGCCGCCGCCGGCCTCCAGCTCCTGCTGCGGCCCCGGCTGTCCCTGTCGCCGTACACCACCCCGCACCCCGCCGTCTTCATCTGCTCCTCGTCCACCCCGCCGGGGCCGGGCGTGCACGGCATGGCGGGGCACAACGCGGCGAAGGCCGTCTGGCGCAGGCTCAGGAGGACGTCGTGAACGCGCGGATCACGCTGGTGCGGGGCGACATCACCGCGCAGGACACCGACGTGGTGGTCAACGCGGCGAACTCCTCGCTGCTCGGCGGCGGCGGGGTCGACGGCGCCATCCACCGCAAGGGCGGCCCGGAGATCCTCGCCGCCTGCCGCGCCCTGCGCGCCTCGCACTACGGCAAGGGCCTCGCCACCGGGCAGGCCGTCGCGACCACCGCGGGCCGGCTGCCGGCCCGCTGGGTCGTCCACACCGTCGGACCGCGCTGGTCCGCGACCGAGGACCGCACCGCCCTCCTGGAGTCCTGCTACCGGGAATCGCTGCGGGTGGCCGCCGGACTCGGCGCACACAGCGTCGCGTTCCCCGCCATCTCGACCGGCATCTACGGCTGGCCGCTCGACGACGGCGCACGCGTCGCCGTCGCGACCGTCCGGTCCGTGCTGTCCGCACCGCCGGCGCGGGACGAGGCGGGTGCGGCGGGGCTCACCGAGGTGCGGTTCGTCGTGTTCGACGAGGCGGCGCAGAGCGCGTTCGGGGCCGTCCTCGACTGAGCACGGCCCGCCCACGTCGATGTCGGATTCCTGCCAGCCGACGGCGCCCCGGTCGGTGATCCTGGGGGCATGGGCAGTGACACGGAGCGCGGGACAGCCGCGATGCACACCGACACCGAGCGATGCGTCCGCGCGGTGCAGGCCAAGGACAGCCGGTTCGACGGAGTCTTCTTCACGGCCGTCGTGACGACGCGGATCTACTGCCGACCGGGCTGCCCGGTCGTCCCGCCCCGGCCCGCGAACATGCGCTTCTACCCGAGCGCCGCCGCCTGCCAGCAGGCCGGCTTCCGGGCCTGCAAGCGCTGCCGGCCCGACTCCACCCCCGGCTCACCGGAGTGGGACCAGCGCGCCGATCTCACCGCCCGCGCGATGCGGCTCATCGGCGACGGCGTCGTGGACCGCGAGGGCGTCCCCGGCCTCGCGCGCCGACTGCGCTACAGCGAGCGCCAGATCGAACGCCAGCTGCGGGCCGAGCTGGGCGCGGGGCCGCTCGCCCTGGCCCGTGCCCAGCGGGCGCAGACGGCGCGGCTGCTGATCGAGACGACCGCGCTGGCGATGGCCGACATCGCCTTCGCGGCGGGCTTCGCCTCCGTCCGCTCCTTCAACGACACGGTCCGCGAGGTTTTCGCCCTGTCCCCGAGCGCCCTCCGCGAGCGCGCGCCCCGGTCCCGCACCGGTGCCCCCGGCGCGCTCACCCTGCGCCTGCCGTTCCGCGCGCCGCTCAACCCCGACAACCTCTTCGGCCACCTCGCCGCCACCGCGGTGCCCGGCGTCGAGGAGTGGCGCGACGGGGCGTACCGCCGCACCCTGCGGCTGCCGCACGGCCACGGCACCGTCGCGCTGACCCCCGGCCCCACCCACATCGGCTGCCGGCTGGTCCTCACCGACCAGCGTGATCTGACCGTCGCCATCAGCCGCTGCCGGCGTCTGCTCGACCTGGACGCCGACCCGGTGGCCGTCGACGGGCAGCTGCGCGCCGACCCGCTGCTCGCGCCGCTCGTCGACAAGGCGCCCGGACGCCGGGTGCCCCGCACGGTCGACGAGGCCGAGTTCGCGGTGCGGGCCGTGCTCGGACAGCAGGTGTCCACGGCGGCCGCCCGTACCCACGCGGCCCGGCTCGTGCGGGCCCACGGCGAGCCCGTCGAGGACCCCGAGGGCGGACTGACCCACCTGTTCCCGGCACCGGAAGCGCTCGCCACGCTCGACCCCGAGTCCCTCGCCCTGCCCCGCACCCGCCGGGCGACGCTGCTCACCCTCGTCCACCGGCTGGCCGCCGGGGAGCTGGTGCTCGGCCCCGAGTCGGACTGGGCGGAGACCCGGGCCCGGCTCGCCGCGCTCCCCGGCTTCGGCCCGTGGACCGTCGAGGCCGTCGCGATGCGCGCCCTCGGCGACCCGGACGCCTTCCTGCCCACCGACCTCGGCATGCGCCGGGCCGCGCGGCAGCTCGGGCTGCCGCACACCCCGGCCGCGCTCACCGCGCGGGCCGCGGCCTGGCGGCCCTGGCGCGCCTACGCGACGCAGTACCTGTGGGCCACCGACGACCACCCCATCAACTTCCTGCCCGCATGACCCGCATGAGGGGAACACGGACCATGGCACAGCACACACAGCACACACAGCACACCGTCATCGACAGCCCCTACGACCTGCTCACCCTCGTCGCCACCGACGGCGTCCTGTCCGGCCTCTACATGACCGGCCAGCGCCACCGCCCCGCCGAGGAGACCTTCGGCGTCCGCGACGAGCGCCCCTTCGGCGCCGTCACCGAACAGCTCGACGCCTACTTCCGGGGCGAGCTCACGCGGTTCGACGTCCCGCTCGCCCTGCACGGCACCCCGTTCCAGCGGTCCGTGTGGGACCAGCTGCGCGCGATCCCGTACGGCGAGACCCGCACCTACGGCGAACTGGCCGAGGCGCTCGGCAGCCCCGGCGCCTCCCGCGCGGTCGGCCTCGCCAACGGCAAGAACCCGATCGGCGTGATCGTGCCGTGCCACCGCGTCGTCGGCGCGAACGGCAGCCTCACCGGCTACGGCGGCGGGCTGCCCCGCAAGCAGCGGCTGCTCGACCTCGAACGCGGCACGGCGCTGTTCTGACGCCCCTCGGGGTCAGGCGCCCGCCTCGGCGTCCACCGGCCGCGGGATGAGCAGCGAGGCGCACAGCGCGGCCACGATGAGCACGAGGCCGGCGACGACGCCCGCGCTGTACCCGCCGACCGAGGTGCCGCCGGAGGGGGCGACCGCGTCCATGGCCGCGTACAGGACGACGAAGCTCAGACCGGCGCCGAGGTTGAAGCAGCCCGCGTTGAGCCCGGGCAGGAAGCCCGGGTTCTCCTTCGGCGAGAGCACGATGCCGAAGCCGTTGAGCATGATGTTGACCGTGCCCGCGTAGGTGATGCCGAGCAGGATCGACACGGCGAGCAGCAGCGCGGAGGAGTCGGTCTGCAGGGTGAGCAGCGCGAGGACTGTCGCCGCCGCGGTGGCCACGAGACCCGTCCGCAGGATCCGGCCGTACCCGTACGTCGCCGCGAGCCGTCCGGCGACCGGTCCGGTCGCGAGGCCCGCGAGGGCGTACGGGGTGAGCGTCCACCAGGTGGCGCCCTCGGCGCCGAGACCGAGGCCGACCGAGGTGTCCTGGGCGAAGCCGGGCAGCAGCCCGTTCATGATCGCGAAGACACCGGTCATCGTGAGCACGGTCGACAGGAGCAGCGACCACGTGGCGCGCCGCTTGAGCAGCCGCGTGGTGACGAGCGGGTGCGCGGAGCGCGTCTCGGCCTTCCAGAACGCCCAGAAGGCGAGGGCCGCGAGCACCAGGAGGCCGACGGCCAGCGGCCAGTTCGCGTCGCCGAGCTTGCCCGCCTCGTTGAACGCGATGAGCAGCGCGCCGACCGAGACGACCAGGAGCGCGACCCCGGGCCAGTCCATCGGCGGGCGCACCTCGGCCCGCGACTCGGGGGCCAGGAACCGGACGAGCAGCGCCGCGACGACGGCGAATCCGGTCATGACCCAGAAGATCGCGGCGTATCCGGAGTGCTCGGCGAGCGAGCCGCCCGCGAACGAGTCGACGCCGGCGATGCCGCCGTTGACCGCGGTGACGACGCCCATCAGGGTGCCGTACTTCTTCGGGTCGGGGACCTCGACGCGGAGCATGATCAGGGCGAGCGGGATGGTCGGCCCGGAGGCGCCCTGGACGACGCGGCCGACGGCGAGCATGCCGACGGATCCGGCCAGCGCCGCGATGACGCATCCCACGGCCATCAGGACCATCATCGCGGTGAGCACCCGGCGCCGGCCGACGAGGTCGCCCAGGCGCGGCAGGAACAGCGAGAACAGCGCCGCGGCCGTGAAGAACGCGGTCTGCGTGACACCGATCGCCGAGGCGCTGGTGTGCAGCTCGTCGGCCATCGTCGCGAGCGCGGGGCTGAGCATCGAGGCGTTGAGCTGGAAGGCGAAGCTGGCCGCGAGCAGAGCGGCCATGAGCGCGCCGATCCGGGCGGTCCGGGCCCCGCGGGGGCCGTCGGCGGGAGTGTGGGGGGAGACGGCGAGGTTCATGCGGCAGACGCTCCGGAGGGCCGCACCGGGTCGCCGATACGGACGAGGGCGTCGACGACGAGGTCCCAGAACCGCTCGTGGTCCAGGTCGACGGCGACCTGGGTGTGGCAGTCGGCGGGAGCGGGGGAGCGCAGGTCGGTCACGGTCATGCCGAGCGTGAGCGCGCCGCGCAGCTCGATGTCGACGGGCGCCTTGCGCACGGTCATGACGGCCGGGTCGATCACGTAGGCGACGGCGCACGGGTCGTGCACGGGCGGGTGCTCGAAGCCCTGGTTCTCCCGGTAGGCCTCGCGGAAGAAGTCCAGGAGCTCGAGGACGAAGCGGGCGGGGGCGGTGCCGACCGCGGCGATCTTCTCCTCGACCGCGGGGGTGGCGAGCGCCTGGTGGGTCAGGTCGAGTCCGACCATCGTGACGGGCCACGGCTCGTTGAAGACGATGTGCGCGGCCTCGGGGTCGATCACGATGTTGAACTCGGCGACCGGGCTCCAGTTGCCCTCGTGGTAGCCGCCGCCCATGAGGACGACCTCGCGGACGCGCTCGACGATGCGGGGCTCCTTGCGGGCGGCCAGGGCGATGTTGGTGAGGCCCGCCGTCGGCACGATCGTGATCTCGCCCGGCTCGTGCGCCATCACGGTGTCGATGATCAGGTCGACGGCGTGCCTGCGGTCCAGCTCGGTCGTGGGCGCGGGCAGCTCGGGGCCGTCGAGGCCGCTGTCGCCGTGGATCTCGGGCGCGGTCTCGATGGCGCGCACCAGAGGCCGGGGGCAGCCGGCGGCGAACGGGACGCCGGTGATCCCGGCGATGGCCGCGACGGACAGCGCGTTGCGCGTGACCTTCTCCAGGGTCTGGTTGCCGACCACGGTGGTCACGGCGACCAGGTCGATGCCCGGATTGCCGTGTGCGAGCAGCATCGCGATCGCGTCGTCGTGCCCCGGGTCACAGTCGAGGATGATCTTCCTGGCCACCGCTTCGAGCCCCTTTGCTCCGTGTTGCTTCGGTGTTGGTGTCGTTCGGGTGTTGCTTGGTGTGTTGCTTGAGGTGTCGCTTGAGGTGTTGCTTCGGTCGGACGGCCCGGTCGTGCGTCTCGTGCGTGCGGACGGCGCTGTCCACCCCCAGCTCACCTCGACGGGCGGGGTTTTGTCAACGCGCGTAGATTCTGAAGACGTGCCTCCCGCGGCCTCGTTTGATCGATCGTTGCCGACCGTCGAGTGCCCGACTGTAGCCGGGCATAGGCAGATATGTCTGGTCGCGTGTGCGTCCCGTGGGACGGACGGCCATGGGCACGGGGGCCCTCCTGCGGTTATGGTCGCAGCGGCGCGACTGCCTTGTCTCGAGCAAGGCCCGAACAGCAAGGGGAGAGCAAGGTGGCGGACGCTGCACAGGCCGCGCGGCACGTGTTGATCGCGGCGGACAAGTTCAAGGGCTCGCTCACCGCGGTGCAGGTCGCACAGCGTGTGACGGCCGGTCTGCGCCGGGTCGCGCCCGACGTCGAGATCAGCTCGGTGCCGGTCGCGGACGGTGGGGACGGGACCGTCGCCGCGGCCGTCGCGGCCGGGTTCGAACGCCGCGAGGTCCGGGTCACCGGACCGCTCGGCGAGCAGGTCACGGCGGCGTACGCGCTGCGCGAGGGCACGGCGGTCGTCGAGATGGCGGAGGCCTCCGGGCTCCAGCTGCTGCCCGAGGGCGTCTTCGCCCCGCTGACCTCCACCACGTACGGGTCCGGCGAGGTCATCCTCGCCGCGCTCGACGCGGGCGCCCGCAGCATCGTCTTCGGCGTCGGCGGCAGCGCCACCACCGACGGCGGCGCGGGCATGCTGGCCGCGCTCGGCGCCCGCTTCCTGGACGCGTCCGGCGCCCCGGTCGCGCCCGGCGGCGGCCCGCTGGCCACCCTCGCCTCCGCCGACCTGTCGGGGCTCGACCCGCGCCTCGCCGACGTCGAGATCGTGCTGGCCAGCGACGTGGACAACCCGCTCACCGGCCCCAAGGGCGCGCCCGCCGTCTACGGCCCGCAGAAGGGCGCGACGCCCGAGGACGTGGCCGAACTGGACGCCGCACTCGACCACTTCGCGAAGGTGCTCGGCGCGTCCGTCGGGCCCGCCGCGCTCGAGCACGCGGCGTCGCCGGGTGCGGGGGCGGCGGGGGGCATCGGCTTCGGGGCGCTCGTCGGCCTCGGCGCGAGCTTCCGCCCCGGCATCGAGGTCATGCTCGACGTCCTCGGCTTCGCACCGGCGCTCGCGAAGGCCTCGCTGGTCATCACCGGTGAGGGCTCGCTGGACGAGCAGACCCTGCACGGCAAGGCACCGGCCGGGGTCGCGGCGGCGGCGCGGGCCGCCGGGATCGAGGTCGTCGCCGTGTGCGGGCGGCTGGCGCTGGCGCCGGAGGCACTCGGGCGGGCCGGGATCCGCCGTGCCTACGCCCTCACGGACGTGGAGCCGGACGTGGCCCGGTGCATCGCCGAGGCGGGGCCGATCCTGGAGGACGTGGCGGAGCGCCTGGCCGGCGATTTCCTGGTCTGAACGGCCCGCTTCCGGCGGCGGATCCGGTGGGGCGCGGGGCGTCCCACCGGGCGGCACCCGGTGACGGGACGGATCAGCCGGGCGCCAGCCGGTACGCGTCGAGGGCCAGCGTCATCTCCATCAGGTCCCGCGGCCGCGACAACGACCGGTCCGTCAGATGCTCCAGCCGCCGCAACCGGTTGAACACCGTGTTGCGGTGGCAGTACAAGCGCCCGGCGGCCCGCCCCGCGGACCCCTCGCAGGCCAGCCACGCCTCGAGCGTCTCGAGCAGCACGGCCCGGTCCGCCGGTTCCAGCGCGAGCAGTTCGCCGAAGACCCCGGCGACGAGCCGCTGTGCCAGATCGGGCTGGCTGACGACGAGCGCCGTCGGCATCCGCCGATCGAGCCGCACGACCCCGGTCGCGTCCGGCGCGCACGTACGCAGCGCCAGTTCGGCGAGCCGGCGCGCACGGCCCAGCTCGGCGAGCCCCGTCACGACCGGGCTCAGCCCGCCGGGCCCCGGACACCGCCCGTCGAGCAGCGCGGCCAGCTCGTCCAGCGACCGCCCGGCGCCGAGCGCGGCCACGCCGACCTCCCCGTCCGCCCGCATCCGCCACACGAACCGGAAGCCGGGGTCCTGGATCCGCCGGTGGAAGGCCTCCCGGCCGTCCCGCCGCTCGACCCGCAGCACGATCACCGCGTACGGCCCGTGCTCGGGCAGATCGAGCCCCGCCGCCGCCCGCGCCGCGAGCCCCGGCGCGGGCCGGCCCTCGAGGAGCGCGTCCAGCAGCGCCTGCATCTGCTCGTCGGTGCGGCGCCGCAGCTCGAGCTCCGTCGTCCGGTACGCCTCGGACGCCGCCCCGGCCTGTGCGTCGACGGCAGCCCACACCATCGTCGCCGACCGCATCAGCGCGGACAGCCGGTCCGGCTCCCGGCCCGCGCTCTCCATCAGGGCGTCCCACACGAGGTAGCCCGCGTTCCGGTAGGCGTGCACGAGCAGGTCGAGCGGCAGGCCCTGACCGGCCCGGCGCCGGCCCGCCTCCTCCGCGTACGCGAGGTCCCTGCGCGGTGAGTCCCGCGGCGCCGAGATCGTCTCGATGCCGATCCGCATCGCCTCCTCGGCCTCCCGCCACTGCACGTCGTACGGCAGGACCCGCGCGTACACGTCCGAGTGCGCGACGAGCCGGCGCAGATGCTCGTCGACGAGTTCGGGCAGCCGCTCCAGGAGCGCGGTGCACGCCTCCTCGAGCAACTGCCAGTCGCGCTCGGTGCGTTGTCCGCGTCCGCCCATCGCGCCTCCCAACGGCCCGTAAAGCGACGGCAAAGGACTGGTGGTGCTGGTCCGGAGGATGCCACCTCGGGGCCGTCCCCGGCAGGCCCCTGACACGCGGTCCTGTGCACGCGCACAACGCGGACCGGCGGGCGCTGGGCCCGCGCAGCGATTCGCCGGTCCGCCGTGGACGGGCCGCCCGCGCGGTGCTGTCGTGAGCGCCACCGGTCCAGGGAGGGACGCAGACAGTGACCGACCCAGAAGACACCTCCGGGCTCGCCGTCGACGGCGTGTCCGTCGGCTACGGGCCCGTCCGCGCCCTGCGCGACGTGACCCTGCACGTGCCGCACGGCGCCGTCGTGGCGGTGCTCGGCGGCAACGGCGCGGGCAAGTCCACCTTGCTGCGCGCCGTGTCGCGCACCCTCGGCTTCCACGGCGGCGCGGTGACCACCGGCGACATACGGTTCGGCGGACGGCGGCTCGGCGGCCTGGGCGCCGACCGGGTCGTCGCCGCGGGGATCTGCCAGGTCCCCGAGGGACGCCAGGTGTTCGCCCGCATGAGCGTCGCGGACAACCTCCGGGCGGGCGCGCTCGGAGCGATCGGCTCGCGCGCCGCCAAGGCCGCCGCGCTGCGCCGCGTGCACGAGCTGTTCCCGGTCCTGGCCGACCGGGCCCACCAGCGCGCGGGGCTGCTGTCCGGCGGCGAACAGCAGATGCTGGCCGTCGCCCGCGCCCTGATGGCGGGCCCGCGCCTGCTGCTCCTCGACGAACCCTCGCTGGGCCTCGCCCCGCTGATGGCGGCACGGATCGCGGACACCGTCACCGAGATCAACGCCCAGGGCGTCGCCGTCCTGCTCGTCGAGCAGAACGCGGCGCTCGCCCTGCGCCTGGCCTCGTACGCCTACGTCCTCGAGGTCGGCGAGATCGCCCTGCACGGGCCCGCCGACGAGCTCGCCGGCTCCGACGAGGTACGCCGCCGCTACCTCGGCGTCGTCGACGAGACGGCCGCGGCGGACGCCTCCGGCGGCGCCGCCCACGCCCCGGTCCTCGGCCGCTGGGGAGGCACCCGATGAGCCCCGCGACCGGCGTGCCACCGCTGACCGTCACCGATCTGACCGTCCGCTTCGCCGGGCTCACGGCGCTCGACGGCGTCCACCTCACCGTCGAGCCCGGCACCGTGCACGCCGTCATCGGCCCCAACGGCGCGGGCAAGTCCACCTGCCTCAACGTCCTGTCCGGCGTCTACCGCGCCACCTGCGGCAGCGTCCGGCTCGGCGACCACGAGCTCACCGGGCTGCCCCCGCACCGCATCGCGGCCCTCGGCGTCGCCCGGACCTTCCAGAACCTCGCCCTGCCGCCGCGCACCACCGTCGCCGACAGCCTGCTCCTCGGCCGCCACCGGCTGACCCGGAGCGGCTTCGTCGCCGCCGGGCTGCGACTGCCGTCCGCCGTCCGCGAGGAGCGGCTGCACCGCGCGCGGGTCCGGGAGATCGCCGAGTTCGTCGGCATCGCCGGACACCTCGGCACCCCCACCGGCGCTCTGCCCTACGGACTGCAGAAGCTCGCCGAACTGGCCCGCGCCCTGTGCATGGAGCCGGACCTGCTGCTGCTCGACGAGCCGGTCGCCGGGATGACCGCCGACGAACGCCGCCGCACCGCCGCCGTCGTCGCGGGCGTCCGCGACAGCCTCGGCATCTCCATCGTCCTCGTCGAACACGACATGGGAGTCGTCATGCGCCTCGCCGACGAGGTCACCGTCCTCGACTTCGGCCGCCGGATCGCCGGCGGCCCACCGGACACCGTCCAGAACGACCCCGCCGTGATCCGGGCCTACCTGGGCACGCCCGACGCACCCGAGGACGCCGCGTGACCACCTTCCTCGAACTCCTCCTCAACGGCGTCTCGATGGGCTCCGTCTACGCCCTCGTCGCCCTCGGCTTCGTCGTCATCTTCCGCGCCACCGAGGTCGTCAACTTCGCCCACGCGTCCCTGCTGCTCGCCGGCGGCTACGTCACCGCCTCGCTCCACGACGACCTCGGCTTCTGGCCCGCGCTCGGCGTGGGCGTCGCCGCCGCCGCGGTGGTCGGCGCCGCCGTCGAGTTCCTCGTCATGCGCCGCTACCGGGGCCACGACCACAGCGTCCTCGCCATCGTCACGATCGGCGTCGACATCCTGCTCACCACCGAACTGACCCGGCGCCTGGGCACCGACGTCCTCACCCTCGGCGACCCCTGGGGCGACGCCGTGACCACCGTCGGCGGGGTGACGATCGCGCACACCCGCATCGCCGCGTTCGTCGCCGCCGCGCTGCTCATCACCGGCTTCCTGCTCGTGTTCCGGTACACGTCGTGGGGTGTCGCGATGCGGGCCGCCGCCGAGAGCGGCGAGACCGCCGCCCTGATGGGGGTGCGCCTCGGCCGGGTCTCGCTCGGCGCCTGGGCCGTCGCCGGCGCGCTCGCCGCCGTCGCCGCCCTGTTCCTGACGGTCTTCCCGACCCCCGGCCTGGAGCGGGCCACGTCACTGGCCGCCCTCAAGGCCTTCCCCGCCGCGATCCTCGGCGGCCTCGACTCCACCACCGGCGCGCTGGTGGGCGGGCTCGTCGTCGGCGTCACCGAGTCCCTCGCCACCGGCTACCAGAGCGAACTGGCCTTCATGGGGCGCGGCCTCGGCGACCTCGCCCCGTACCTCGTGATGACCGTGATCCTGCTGCTGCGGCCCTCCGGCCTCTTCGGCACGAAGGAGCTCGCCCGTGTCTGAGACCGCCGCACCGACGGCGACGGCCGGCTCCCTGCGGGCCCGCCTCGCCCGCCCCCGCACCTACCTGACCGGCGGCTGCGCCCTGCTGCTGCTCGCGCTGCCCTTCTACCTCGACCGCTTCTGGCTCCAGGCCGGACTCTTCGCCATGGCCGCGGCGATCGGCGCGACCGGCCTCAACCTGCTGACCGGCGCCACCGGCCAGCTCTCGATGGGCCACGCCTTCTTCCTGGCCGTCGGCGCCTACGGCTACTGCGCGTTCGCCGGGGCCCCGAGCGGCGACACCGACGGCCTCGGGCTGCCCGGCTGGCTCGCCGCCGTGCTCGCGGTGCTCCTCGCGGGGGCCGCGGGCGGCCTGTTCAGCCCGATCGCGGGCCGCCTCAAGGGCGCGTACCTCGGCATCGCCACCCTCGCGCTGATCTTCATCGGCCAGCACGTCCTGTTCAATGCCGAGGGCCTGACCGGCGGCGCCAACGGACGCGACGTGCCCGTCCTGAGCCTGTTCGGTCTGCGCTTCGACGACAGCGAGCTGACCGTCGCGAGCGTGCCCTTCGGCGCCGCCGAGAAGCTCTGGTACCTGGGACTCGTGCTCATCCTGGGCTGCGCCCTGTTCGCGCGCGGGGTGCTGCGCGGGCGCCCCGGACGCGCCATGAACGCCATCCGGGACCACCGGATCGCCGCCGGGGTCCTCGGCGTCCCCGTCGCCCGCTACCGGGCCGGCGTGTTCGTCCTGTCGTCGATGTACGCGGGCCTGGCCGGCGTCCTGCTCGCGCTCGTCTTCCAGCGGACCGTGCCGGACTACTTCGGGATGGTCCTGTCCCTGGAGTACCTCGCCATGATCGTCATCGGCGGTCTCGGCTCCGTGGCGGGCGCCGTCGTCGGCGCCGCCTTCGTGTCGCTGCTGCCGCAGCTGCTGACCCGCTACAGCGACTCCCTGCCCCTCGTCTCCGCCCCCGGCACGGGCGGCGTCGCCCCCGGCGAGGCCGCCCGCTACCTGTACGGCGCCGCCGTCGTGGCGGCCGTCCTGTTCCTGCCGGGCGGCCTCGTGCAGCTCGCCGCCCGGCGCAGCCGGAAAACCCCTCAGGAGGACGCATGACCGCCGCCCGTACCCGCCGCACCCGCAGCAGGCGCCGCACCAGGACCGTGACGGTCACCGGGGTCGCCGCCCTGCTCGCGCTCACCGCCGCCTGCAGTTCCAAGGCGAAGGACGGGGGAGCGGACGAGAAGGAGAGCACCGGCGGGGTCAGGACCGGCCAGGGCATCTCCGGCAGGACCATCGACCTCGGTGTCCTCACCGACATGACCGGCGTCTACGCGACCCTCGGCAAGAGCGTCACCCAGGCCCAGCAGCTGTACGTGAAGCAGGTCAACGCCGACGGCGGCATCTGTGGGTACCGGCTCAGGCTCACCGTCCGCGACCACGGCTACGACCCGCAGAAGGCCGTCGCCGGGTACACGGAGCTGTCCCCGAAGGTGCTCGGCTTCACCCAGTTCATCGGCTCCCCGTTCGTCGCCGCGGTCATGCAGCGCATCGACGGCCAGGACAAGGGCCTGGTTCTGCCGCAGGCCTGGTCGGCGAACCTGCTCGGCAGTCCGTACGTGCGGGTCATCGGCTCCACCTACGACATCGAGACGATCAACGCGATCGACTTCCTGATGAAGGAGAAGGGCCTCGCGAAGGGCGACAGGCTCGGCCACGTCTACTTCGAGGGCGACTACGGCGAGAACGCGCTCAAGGGCTCGGCGTTCATGGCGGAGAAGGCGGGCCTGACCGTCGTCGAACAGAAGATCAAGCCGACCGACAACGACATGACCGCCCAGGTCGCCGCCCTGAAGAAGGCCGGCGTCAATGGCATCGTGATCAGCGCGGGCCCGCGCCAGGCGGCCTCCCTGGTCGGTGTCGCGGCGGCGGCCGGACTCGACGTCCCGGTGATCGGCAACAACTCGGCGTTCGCGCCGCAGCTGCTCGCCACGCAGGCGGGACCGGCCCTGATGAAGAACTACTGGGTCGCCTCGCCGTCGCTGCCCATCGGCGCGGACACCCAGGAGGCGAGGAAGCTCGTCGCCGACTACGGGAAGGCGTACCCGAAGGACGCGCTGGACAACGGCGTCGTCGCCGGCTGGACCGCGGCCGGCGTCTTCGGCGAGGCCCTGAAGAAGGCCTGCACGGACAAGGACCTGACCCGCGAGGGCGTCGACAGGGCGCTGCTCTCGCTGGACTCGTTCGACAACGGCTTCGGGGTCCCCCAGGACTTCAGCGACCCCGAGGCCCCGTCCTCGCACTCCTCGGTGATCCTGCAGCCCGACAAGGCCGCGGTGGGCGGCATGAAGGTGGTCCGCGAGCCGGGCGAGTCGCCGGAGGCGAAGGCGTACACCGCCTCGGCCGGCTGACCGGCGCGGCACACGCACGCACGTACGGCGAAGGCCCCGAACCGACCGGTTCGGGGCCTTCGCCGTACGTGCGTGCGGGGAGACTACGGGAGCTGGGCCGCCCGCGCCTCGCGCCGGTTGTCCCGGAAGTTGTTCACGCGGCGGGCCGTCGCGAACAGCGGGATCACCGCGCCGAGCACCAGCTGGAGCGCACAGCCCGTCTGGAGCAGCAGCTGGCCCCCGGGGGCGTCGAACGCCCACGCGGCCAGCAGACCCATGCTCAGGACGATCCACGACAGCATCGCGACCGCGAGGCGGCCGCGCGGCTTCGGGTACTCGACCCGGCTCACCATCAGCCAGGCGGTGCCGATGATCGCCAGGAGCGTCGCCACGAAGGGCAGCTCCAGAAGCACGATCGAGACGACCGTCAGCGCGCCGAACGGCGAGGGCATGCCCTGGAAGGTGCCGTCCTTCACGGTCACGCAGGAGAACCGCGCAAGCCGCAGCACCACCGCCAGCAGCACCACGATGGCCCCGACCGCCGCCACTCTCTGGTGCGCGTCGTCGGCGACCATGCCGTAGACGAGCACGAAGTAGGCGGGGGCCAGACCGAAGCTGATGAGGTCCGACAGGTTGTCCAGCTCGGCGCCCATCGGCGACGAGCGCAGCTTGCGGGCCACCAGACCGTCGAACAGGTCGAAGATCGCGGCGGCCAGCATCAGGATCACGGCGGTCGCGGCGGAGTGCCGGGCCATGCCCGAGTCGTTGCTGCCCTGGATGTGCGGGATCAGGATGCCGGTCGTCGTGAAGTAGACCGCCATGAAGCCGCACGTGGCGTTACCGAGGGTGAGCGTGTCCGCTATCGACAGACGCAGTGAGAGCGGCATCTCCTCCGCTTCGTCCGCGCCGTCGGCGTCGGAGGCCCAGGCCTGGGTCTCTGGATCAGTCACGGTCAATGCGAGTCACCCCAGCCACCGTCTTCTGCCCGACCTCGACGTCGACCTCGACGCCCTCGGGCAGGTAGATGTCGACGCGCGAACCGAAGCGGATCAGGCCGATCCGCTCGCCCTGCTCGACCTTCGTGCCCCGGGGGATGTAGGGCACGATGCGGCGGGCGACGGCACCGGCGATCTGGATCATCTCGATGTCACCGAGCTCGGTGTCGAAGTGCCAGACGACGCGCTCGTTGTTCTCGCTCTCCTTGTTGAACGCCGGGACGAAACCGCCGGGGATGTGTTCGACGGACGTCACGGTGCCGGCGAGCGGGGCGCGGTTCACGTGGACGTTCAGCGGGCTCATGAAGATCGCGACGCGGGTGCGGCCGTCCTTCCACGGCATGATGCTCTGCACCACGCCGTCGGCCGGGGAGATGACCCGGCCGGGGGCGATCTCGCGCTCGGGGTCGCGGAAGAACCACAGCATGCCGGCCGCCAGAGCGGTGGTCGGGACGGCGAGTGCTGCGGCCTTCTTGGAACGACGCGAACGGGCCAGGCTCAGAGCGGCCGTGGCGACGGTCGGAAGGAGCCACGGCGATGCTCCGCGCGCAAGGCGACCACCGAGGAAGCCGTCGCGTGGTGCAGAGGTTTGGCTGTGGGGCATGGATGACCTTCGTAGCGGATGAGGCCGCGCTGGTTACGGGGGGACGGCGGCTTTTCCGGGGATGCTATCGGTTGCGAGCCACAACTGGGCAAGCCAGGAAGCCGAGTCGGCGGCCGAAGAGTGTTGACGGGGTGTGATCTTCTTCGCGAAGAAAACACCCCGTAACAGGACATCACGCCCAGGCTCAGCCCTGGAACCGATACTCTTCGAGCAGTCGACGACCAATGATCATTTTCTGGATTTCGGCGGTGCCTTCACCGATCAGCAGCATCGGAGCCTCGCGGTAGAGGCGCTCGATCTCGTACTCCTTGGAGAAGCCGTAACCACCGTGGATGCGGAAGGCGTCCTCGACGACCTCCTTGCAGTATTCGGAGGCCAGGTACTTGGCCATTCCTGCTTCCAGGTCGTTTCGCTCCCCGGAGTCCTTTTTGCGTGCCGCATTGACCATCATCGCATGGGCGGCCTCGACCTTGGTAGCCATCTCGGCCAGCTTGAACTGGATGGCCTGGTGCTGGGCGATCGCCTTGCCGAAAGTGTGACGCTGCTGGGCATAAGAGACGCCCAGTTCGAAAGCACGCTGCGCGACACCGCAGCCACGGGCCGCGACATTCACGCGGCCGACCTCGACGCCGTCCATCATTTGGTAAAACCCTCGGCCGGTCTCGCCGCCGAGCACACGATTGGCCGGAATGCGCAGGTCGTCCATCACCAGTTCCGTGGTGTCGACGCCCTTGTACCCCATCTTGTCGATCTTCCCGGGAATGGTGAGTCCGGGCCGGACCTCACCGAAACCGGGCTCCTTCTCCACGAGGAAGGTCGTCATCGACTTGTGCGGGGCCGTGCCCTCGGTGTGGCCTTCGTCACTTCGTGTGAGAACCGCCACAAGCGTTGACGTGCCGCCGTTGGTCAGCCACATCTTCTGACCGTTCAGGACGTACTCGTCGCCGTCCCTGACCGCCTTGGACGAGATCGCGGACACGTCCGAGCCGAGCGCCGGCTCGGACATCGAGAACGCGCCGCGCACCTCGCCCTGCGCCATCCGCGGCAGGAAGTGGTCCTTCTGCTCCTGCGTGCCGTGCTGCTTGAGCATGTACGCCACGATGAAGTGCGTGTTGATGATGCCGGAGACCGACATCCAGCCGCGCGCGATCTCCTCCACGCACAGGGCATACGTCAGCAGCGACTCGCCCAGACCCCCGTACTCCTCGGGGATCATGAGGCCGAACAGACCCAGTTCCTTGAGCCCGTCGACGATCTGCTGCGGGTACTCGTCGCGGTGCTCCAGCTCCGTCGCGACGGGGATGATCTCCTTGTCCACGAAATCCCGGACGGTGGACAGGATCTCCTGCTGCACATCCGTCAGGCCGTGGGTCTGGGCGAGTCGGCTCACTTCTGCTTCTCCTGAAGGTCCGGGCGGCCGGGCTGCTCGCCGCCGCGCTCCTTGATGTACGTCTCGGTCGGCACCATCACCTTGCGGCGGAAGACGCACACGAGGGTGCCGTCCTGCTTGTAGCCCTTGGTCTCGACGTGGACGATGCCGCGGTCGCTCTTCGAGCGCGACGGCGTCTTGTCGAGGACCGTGGTCTCGCCGTAGATCGTGTCGCCGTGGAAGGTGGGCGCCACGTGCTTGAGCGACTCGATCTCCAGGTTGGCGATGGCCTTGCCGGAGACGTCCGGGACGGACATGCCGAGCAGCAGGGAGTAGATGTAGTTTCCGACGACGACGTTCTTGCCGAAGTCCGTCGTCTTCTCCGCATAGTTCGTGTCCATGTGGAGGGGGTGGTGGTTCATCGTCAGCAGGCAGAAGAGGTGGTCGTCGTACTCGGTGACCGTCTTCCCGGGCCAGTGCTTGTAGACGTCGCCGACGGTGAACTCTTCGTAGGTGCGGCCGAACTGCATGGGTCTTACGCCTCCGGGGCCTCGAACGTGCTGGTGCGCTGCATGCCGGCCGCGCGGCCCTTGCCCGAGATGACCAGGGCCATCTTGCGGGAGGCCTCGTCGATCATCTCGTCGCCGAGCATGGCCGAGCCCTTCTTCCCGCCGGCCTCGGACGTGTAGTAGTCGTACGCGTCCAGGATCAGCTCGGCGTGGTCGAAGTCCTCCTGCGACGGCGAGAAGATCTCGTTCGCGGCCTCGACCTGACCGGGGTGGAGCACCCACTTGCCGTCGAAGCCGAGGGCGGCGGCGCGGCCCGCGACCTCGCGGAAGCCGTCCACGTTGCGGATCTGCAGGTAGGGGCCGTCGATCGCCTGGAGGTCGTTGGCGCGGGCGGCCATCAGGATCTTCATCAGGATGTAGTGGTAGGCGTCGGCGCCGTAGCCGGGCGGCTGCTCGCCGACGACCAGGGACTTCATGTTGATGGACGCCATGAAGTCGGCCGGGCCGAAGATGATCGTCTCGATGCGCGGGGACGCCTCGGCGATCGCGTTGACGTTGTTCAGGCCCTGCGCGTTCTCGATCTGCGCCTCGATGCCGATCTTGCCGACCTCGAAGCCCATCGTCTTCTCGATCTGCGTCAGCAGCAGGTCCAGGGCGACGACCTGGTCGGCCGTCTGGACCTTGGGGAGCATGATGCAGTCGAGGTTCTGGCCCGCTCCCTCGACGACGGTGACGACGTCGCGGTAGGTCCACTCCGTGGTCCAGTCGTTGACCCGCACGACGCGCGTCTTGCCCGTCCAGTCGCCCTCGTTGAGGAACTTGACGATGGTGTGCCGGGCGTCCGGCTTCGCGAGCGGGGCGCAGGCGTCCTCCAGGTCGAGGAAGACCTGGTCGGCCGCCAGACCCTGGGCCTTCTCCAGGAAGCGCGGGTTGCTTCCGGGCACCGCGAGACAGGAGCGGCGCGGGCGGAGACGGTTCACAGTCATGCGGGGACCTCCAGAGGGTCGAGCTGGTTCGCTGTCCGGATCTCGTCGACGATACGGCCGATGATCTCCGTGATGCCGAAGTCCTTCGGGGTGAAGACGGCGGCCACTCCCGCCCGCTTCAGGTCCTCGGCATCGGCGTGGGGGATGATGCCTCCGACGATCACGGGGACGTCGGCGGCGCCCGCCTCGCGCAGCCGCTCCAGGACGTCGGGCACGAGCTCGGCGTGCGATCCGGAGAGGATCGACAGGCCGACGCAGTGCACGTCCTCGGCGAGCGCGGCGGACACGATCTGGTCCGGGGTGAGCCGGATGCCCTGGTAGACCACCTCGAACCCGGCGTCGCGGGCCCGCACGGCGATCTGCTCGGCGCCGTTGGAGTGCCCGTCCAGGCCCGGCTTGCCGACCAGGAGGCGCAGCTTGCCGCCCAGCTCCTCGCCGGTGCGGCGGACCTTCTCGCGGACCTCGGCGAGCGGGGTGCCGGGCTCGGCGGTCACGGCCACCGGCGCCGACGACACGCCCGTGGGGGCGCGGAACTCGCCGAACACCTCGCGCAGCGCGCCGGCCCACTCGCCGGTCGTGACTCCGGCGCGGGCGCACTCGAGGGTGGCCTCCATCAGGTTCTCCGTGCCCGCCGCGGCCTCCTTGAGGCGCTCCAGGGCCTGCCCGGTGGTCGGGTAGTGGAACGGGTCGCCCATGCCCTGGCGGTCGCTCGACTCCTGACGGGTCGTCTTCCACTCGCCGATGGCGA
>NZ_WWIA01000265.1 GCF_009870065.1 Streptomyces sp. SID5785
GCGGCGCGGCGGCCGAGTCGTTCCAGTACGCGGACGTCGCGGAGCTGCTGCCCGAGCCGGCCGGCGAGAGCGACAAGTACCGGCGGGGCGTCCTCGGCGTCGTCGCCGGATCGGCGCGCTACCCCGGCGCCGCGGTCCTCGCGGTCGCGGGTGCCCTGCACGGCGGCGCGGGCGCGGTGCGCTACGTGGGCCCCGCGGCGGACGCGGTCCTGGCCCGCTTCCCCGAGACGCTCGTCTCCGCGGGCCCGCCGCGGAAGGCGGGCCGCGTGCAGGCCTGGGTGGTCGGCCCCGGCCTCGGCGAGGACGCCTCGGGCCTCGCCGACGTCCTGGCCGCGGACGTCCCCGTCCTCATCGACGCCGACGGGCTGCGGCTCGCGGACCGGGACGCGGTGCGCGGCCGGACGGCCCCGACCCTGCTCACCCCGCACGCCGGAGAGGCCGCGGCCCTGCTCGGCACCGAGCGCGCCGAGGTGGAGGCGCGGCGCCTGTGGGCGGTACGGGAACTGGCGCAGCGCTACGGGGCGACGGTGCTCCTCAAGGGCTCGACGACGCTCGTCGCCGACCCGGGTTCCGGCACCCCGGTCCGGGTGAACCCGACCGGCACCCCCTGGCTGGCCACGGCCGGCAGCGGCGACGTCCTGTCGGGCCTGGCCGGGTCCCTCCTGGCGGCGGGGCTCACCGCCCGGGACGCGGCGTCGGCGGGCGCCCACGTCCACGGACTGGCCGCGCGGCTCGCCGCCCGGGGGGCGCCGGTGTCCGCGCAGGACGTGGCGGCGGCGATCCCGGCGGCCTGGCGCGACGTCCGCGAGGAGGCCGCACCGCCGGGTGCGCGTTGAGCGCGGCCAGGGCGTGTTCCAGGGGCGCGGGGAACCGCGCGAGAGGCCCCACCGGGCCGCACCCGGCGACGGCACCGCACCCCACCGGTGCGCCCCGCACCGGTCACCCCTCGGCCACCACCACCGCCGACGCCACCCCCGCGTCGTGGCTGAGCGACACGTGGAACGAGGTCACCCCGAGCGCCGCCGCCCGCGCGGCCACCGTCCCGGTCACCCGCACCCGCGGCTGCCCGCTCTCCTCGACCCAGACCTCCGCATCGGTCCAGTGCAGCCCGCCCGGCGCGCCCAGCGCCTTGGCCACGGCCTCCTTCGCCGCGAACCGAGCGGCCAGCGACGCCGCCCCGCGCCGCTCCCCGCTCGGCAGCAGCAGCTCGTCCGGCAGGAACAGACGCCCGGCAAGACCGGGCGTCCGCTCCAGCGACGCGGCGAACCGCTCGATCTCGGCCACGTCGATACCGACCCCGATGATGCTCATGCCGAGCACCCTACGGAACGGGCCCGGGACCGCTCACTCCACCGTGACGGACTTGGCCAGGTTGCGCGGCTGGTCCACCTCGTTGCCGCGGGCCGTCGCCAGCTCGCAGGCGAACACCTGCAGCGGCACCGTCGCGACCAGCGGCTGGAGCAGCGTCGGCGTCACCGGGACCCGGACCAGGTGGTCGGCGTACGGGACGACCGCCTCGTCGCCCTCCTCCGCGATCACGATGGTGCGGGCGCCCCGGGCCCGGATCTCCTGGATGTTGGAGACGATCTTGTCGTGCAGCACGGAGCGCCCGCGCGGCGACGGCACGACCACGACGACCGGCAGGCCCTCCTCGACCAGCGCGATCGGCCCGTGCTTGAGCTCACCGGCCGCGAAGCCCTCGGCGTGCATGTACGCCAGCTCCTTGAGCTTGAGCGCCCCCTCCAGAGCGACCGGGTAGCCGACGTGCCGGCCCAGGAACAGCACGGTGTCGTGCGCGGCGAGGGAGCGCGCGAGCTCGCGCACGGGCTCCATCGTCCGCAGGACCCGCTCGACCTCCTCGCCGATCCGGGCCAGGTCCCGGACGACCGCGAGGATCTCGTCGGCCCACTTCGTGCCGCGCACCTGCCCCAGGTAGAGCGCCACCAGGTAGCAGGCCACGAGCTGGGTGAGGAACGCCTTGGTGGACGCGACGGCCACCTCGGGCCCGGCGTGCGTGTAGAGGACGGCATCGGACTCGCGCGGGATCGTCGACCCGTTCGTGTTGCAGATGGCGAGCACCGTGGCGCCCTGCTCGCGGGCGTGCCGCAGCGCCATCAGCGTGTCCATCGTCTCGCCGGACTGCGAGATGGCGATGACGAGCGAGCGGGCGTCCAGGATCGGGTCCCGGTAGCGGAACTCGCTGGCCAGCTCCACCTCGCACGGGATGCGCGTCCAGTGCTCGATGGCGTACTTGGCGATGAGGCCCGCGTGGAACGCCGTCCCGCAGGCCACGATCACGACCTTGTCGACCATCTTGAGCACCTGCGGCGGGATCCGGAGCTCGTCCAGCGTGAGCTGGCCCTCGGCGCCGATCCGGCCGAGCAGGGTGTCGGCGACGGCCTTCGGCTGCGCGGCGATCTCCTTGAGCATGAAGGACGCGTAGCCGCCCTTCTCGGCGGCGGACGCGTCCCAGTCGACGTGGTAGTGCCGCACCTCGGCGGGCCGCCCGTCGAAGTCGGTGACGGTCACCGCGTCCCGGCGCAGCTCGACGACCTGGTCCTGGCCGAGTTCGATCGCCGCGCGGGTGTGCGCGATGAACGCGGAGACGTCCGAGGCCAGGAACGCCTCGCCCTCCCCCACGCCCACGACGAGCGGCGAGTTGCGGCGCGCGCCCACGACCAGGTCGGGCTCGTCCGCGTGCACCGCGACCAGGGTGAACGCGCCCTCCAGCCGGCGGCACACCAGGCGCATCGCCTCCGCCAGGTCACCGCTCGCCGAGTACTCCTCGGCGAGCAGATGGGACACGACCTCGGTGTCGGTGTCGGACGCGAGCGCGTGCCCGCGGCCGGCCAGCTCGTCGCGCAGCGCGGCGAAGTTCTCGATGATGCCGTTGTGCACGACGGCGACACGGCCCGCGTTGTCGAGATGCGGGTGCGCGTTGGCGTCGGTGGGGCCGCCGTGGGTGGCCCAGCGGGTGTGTCCGATGCCGGTGGCGCCGGTCGGCAGCGGCCGGTCCACCAGCTCCTTCTCCAGGTTGGCGAGTTTGCCGGCCTTCTTGGCCGCGGCGAGCGACCCGTCCGCGAGCACGGCCGCACCGGCGGAGTCGTACCCCCGGTACTCCAGCCTCCGCAGACCGGCCAGCACCACGTCCAGCGCCGACTGTGACCCTACGTATCCCACAATTCCGCACATAGGCGGCAGCCTAGGGCTGTCCGGCTCCTCGCCTCAGTACCCCGACTCCATCCGTTCCTGCGCGTCCCGCAGCATCTCGAGGTACTCGCTCTCCTCGCAGGGCTGCCTGCTGCCCCGGCGGTAGAAGTCCAGGCAGTCGTCGAGGTGCTCCCCGATGTCCTCGTCCGGCAGCTCCTCGGCCAGCTCGCTGAGCACCCGCCCGGCCCACGCCTGCCGCGCGGCCTGCGCGGCGCCGCGGCGCCGCTTCCCGGGCTTCGCCCGGCTCTCCTGCTCCGGCCGCTCCCCCTGTCCCTGCGGCACCACCGGCACTCCGGCCTTCCGACTCGCCCCCCACAGGCGACGCACACGGCCGAAGCCGCCCTCCTGGACGATTCCAGGCATGCGAAACGTACTCATCACGGGCTCCCCTCCCTCCCCGCGCAGCCCCACAGGACACACACAGGTGTCCGAAACTTATCGGCATGTTCACAAGAGGTCCATACCTGTCGGAATCTCGTGACCTTGCTGTTCACAGCGGGGCGTGACGGAGCCCACCCTCCGATCTCGCCACACAGCCGTAACAATGAACTGTGATCTCTCCGGTATCCGAGCCCCCGGCTCCACGATCCGCGACCTCCCGGAGCGCCCACCGGCAACGGCCGGAGGCGACTCCCTACGTCGACCTCACCCGCAGTGAATGGAGCGCCCTGCGCGACAAGACGCCGCTGCCGCTGACCGCCGAGGAACTCGAGCGGCTGCGCGGCCTCGGCGACGTCATCGACCTCGACGAGGTCCGCGACATCTACCTGCCGCTGTCCCGCCTGCTCAACCTGTACGTCGGCGCCACCGACGGACTGCGCGGCGCGCTCAACACGTTCCTCGGCGAGAAGGGCACCCAGTCCGGCACGCCCTTCGTCATAGGGGTCGCCGGCTCCGTCGCCGTCGGCAAGTCCACCGTCGCCCGCCTGCTCCAGGCGCTGCTCTCGCGCTGGCCCGAGCACCCGCGCGTCGAGCGCGTCACCACCGACGGCTTCCTGCTGCCCACCAAGGAGCTCGAGGCGCGCGGCCTGATGGCCAGGAAGGGCTTCCCGGAGTCCTACGACCGCCGCGCCCTGACCCGCTTCGTCGCCGACATCAAGGCGGGCAAGGACGAGGTCACCGCCCCCGTCTACTCCCACCTGATCTACGACATCGTGCCCGGCCGGAAGCTGACCGTGCGCCGCCCCGACATCCTCATCGTCGAGGGCATCAACGTGCTGCAGCCCGCACTGCCCGGCAAGGACGGCCGCACCCGCGTCGGCCTCGCCGACTACTTCGACTTCAGCGTGTACGTGGACGCGAAGGCCGAGGACATCGAGCGCTGGTACCTCAACCGCTTCCTGAAGCTGCGCGCGACGGCCTTCCAGGACCCGTCCTCGTACTTCCGCAAGTACACCCAGGTGTCGCAGGAGGAGGCGCTCGACTACGCGCGCACGACCTGGCGCACCGTCAACAAGCCCAACCTGCTGGAGAACGTGGCGCCGACCCGCGGCCGTGCCGGTCTCGTCATCCGCAAGGGCCCCGACCACAAGGTCCAGCGGCTGCGGCTGCGCAAACTCTGAGAGCCGCGGCGGCGGCCGCTACCGTACGCGCATGCTGCATCTGCGCCTGATCACACCGGCCGCCGCCACCGAGGACGTGGTGCGGCTCGTCGAGGAGACCGTCGGCACCACACACCTCGTGGTGCTGCCCGGCGCGGCCCGGGACCCGGCCGGGGACGTCGTCATGTGCGACGTCGCCCGCGAGGCCGGCGACGGGCTCCTCACCGGGCTGCGCGCGCTCGGCATCGACACCACGGGCTCGATCGCCGTCGAGAGCATCGACCTGACCCTGTCCGCGCGGGCCGACCGGGCGGAGGACGACGCGCCGGGCGAGGGCGCGGACGCGGTGCTGTGGGCCCAGCTGACGGACGCCACGCACGAGGAGTCGACGCTCAGCGCCACCTACCTGGCGTTCCTCACCCTCGCCACGATGATCGCGGCGTGCGGCGTCGTCCTCGACAACGCCATCCTGATCGTCGGCGCGATGGCCGTCGGCCCGGAGTTCGGCCCGCTGGCCGGCCTCTGCACGGCCCTGGTCCAGCGGGCCCCGCGGCTCGCGCTGCGCTCCCTGAGCGCGCTGCTCGTCGGCTTCGCGGTGGCGATGGCGGTCACCGTAGGGTTCGCGTTCTTCATGGACGCGGTGAACCTCTTCAGCGAGGAGCAGCTGGAGGCGGCCCGGCCGAACACCGGGTTCATCTACGCCCCCGACTGGTTCTCGTTCGTCGTGGCGGTCCTCGCGGGCGTCGCCGGCGTCCTGTCGCTCACCTCGACGAAGTCGGGCGCGATGGTCGGCGTCGCGATCTCCGTGACGACGGTCCCGGCGGCCGCGAACGCCGCGGTGGCCCTGGGCTACCGCGACGTCCACCAGACCTGGGGCTCCACCCAGCAGCTCCTGCTGAACCTGCTGGGCATCGTCCTGGCGGGCACCCTGACCCTCCTCGCCCAGAAGCTGTTCTGGGCGAGGACCCGTCGGTACCGGTCCTAGCCGAGCGCCGACTTCACGGCGTCCGCGAGGCGCCCCGCGACGGCCCGGGCCTGCTCGATGTCCGCGGCCTCGACCATGACCCGCACCAGCGGCTCGGTCCCGGAGGGCCGCAGCAGCACCCGGCCGGTCTCGCCGAGCTCCGCCTCCGCGTCCGAGACGGCCGTGGCCAGCGGCTGGGACGTGCCCACCCGCGACTTGTCGACGTCCGGCACATTGATGAGCACCTGCGGCAGCCGGTCCATGACGGCCGCGAGCTCCTGGAGGCTGCGGCCCGTCTGCGCGACGCGCGCCGCGAGCAGCAGGCCGGTCAGCGTCCCGTCGCCCGTCGTCGCGTGGTCGAGCACGATGACGTGCCCGGACTGCTCGCCGCCGAGCGCGAACCCGTGCTCCTTCATGCTCTCCAGGACGTACCGGTCGCCGACCGCCGTCTGCACGAGGTGGATGCCCTCGCGCTCCATGGCCAGCTTCAGCCCCAGGTTCGACATGACGGTCGCCACGAGCGTGTCCGAGCGCAGCGCGCCCCGCTCGCGCAGGGAGAGGGCGAGGACGGCCATGATCTGGTCGCCGTCGACCTCGGAGCCCGTGTGGTCCACGGCGAGGCAGCGGTCGGCGTCGCCGTCGTGCGCGATGCCGAAGTCCGCGCCGTGCGCGACGACCGCAGCCTTCAGCAGGTCGAGGTGGGTGGAGCCGCACCCGTCGTTGATGTTCAGCCCGTCGGGTTCGGCGCCGATCGTGACGATCTCGGCACCGGCCCGGGTGAACGCCTCCGGGGAGACCCGCGACGCGGCACCGTGCGCCTCGTCGAGGACGATCTTCAGCCCGTCGAGGCGGTTCGGCAGGACGCCGACGAGGTGGGCGATGTACTGGTCGAGGCCCTCGTCGTAGGACTTCACCCGGCCGACGCCGGCGCCGGTGGGCCGGTCCCAGGGCGCACCGGTGCGGTGCTCCTCGTACACGGACTCGATGCGGTCCTCGAGGGCGTCGTCCAGCTTGTGGCCGCCGCGGGCGAGGAACTTGAGCCCGTTGTCCGGCATCGCGTTGTGGCTCGCGGAGAGCATCACGCCGAGGTCGGCTCCCAGCGCACCGGTGAGATACGCCACCGCGGGGGTGGGCAGCACACCGACGCGCAGGACGTCGACGCCCGCGCTGGCCAGACCGGCCACGACGGCCGCCTCCAGGAACTCGCCCGAGGCGCGCGGGTCGCGGCCGACCACGGCCACCGGACGGTGCCCCTCGAAGCTGCCCGCCTCGCCCAGTACGTGCGCGGCGGCGACGGAGAGCCCGAGCGCGAGCTCGGCCGTCAGGTCCACGCCTGCGACACCGCGCACGCCGTCCGTGCCGAAGAGTCGTCCCACCTTGGTGTCCTCCACAACGTCAAGTCGTTCATAAGCCGAACGCCCCGGCGGCACGGAAGGTGCCGCCGGGGCGAACGGGAAAAACAAGCAGGCAGCAGATTTAGCGCTTGCTGTACTGCGGGGCCTTGCGGGCCTTCTTGAGACCGGCCTTCTTGCGCTCGACCGCACGGTCGTCACGCTTGAGGTAACCGGCCTTCTTGAGCGCGGGACGGTTGTTGTCCACGTCGGCCTCGTTCAGCGCGCGGGCGACGCCCAGACGCAGGGCACCGGCCTGGCCGGAGACGCCGCCACCCGAGATGCGGGCGATGACGTCGTAGCGGCCGTCGAGCTCGAGCACCTTGAAGGGCTCGTTGACTTCCTGCTGGTGGACCTTGTTCGGGAAGTAGTCCTCGAGCGTGCGCCCGTTGACCTTCCACTTGCCCGTGCCGGGCACGATGCGCACACGCGCGATGGCGTTCTTGCGACGGCCCAGGCCGGCGGCCGGCTGCGGGTCACCGAAGCGGGCGGGGTTGGACTCCGAGGTGTACTCGCCCTCGACGGGCGCGTCCGACTCGGTGGTGTAGCTCTCGACGTCGACGATCTCTTCGACCGGCGTCTCGGCGGTGGTCTCGGCCACGATGCTCCTCAGATTCTTTTCTGTCTTTGGGGGTGTGGCCGGAACTACTGCGCGACCTGGGTGATCTCGAACGGCACCGGCTGCTGGGCAGCGTGCGGGTGCTGGTCGCCCGAGTAGACCTTCAGCTTCGAGAGCATCTGACGGCCGAGCGTGTTCTTCGGAAGCATGCCCTTGATGGCCTTCTCGACGGCCTTCTCGGGGTTCTTCTCCAGAAGCTCGTCGTAGCGGACGGAGCGCAGACCACCCGGGTAGCCGGAGTGGCGGTACGCCATCTTCTGGGTCTTCTTGTTGCCCGACAGGTGAACCTTGTCGGCGTTGATGATGACGACGAAGTCGCCCATGTCCATGTGCGGAGCATAGGTCGGCTTGTGCTTGCCACGGAGGAGGGTCGCGGCAGTGGTGGCCAGACGGCCCAGGACGATGTCCTGCGCGTCGATGACGTGCCACTGGCGAGTCACATCGCCGGGCTTAGGGCTGTACGTACGCACTTAGCAGCCTTCTTCTTCAGTGGATGGGTGCTGAAAATGGCATCACTGAAGCGATCGTGCAGCTGGGGACGACAGTGCCGGGTTCAGCGCCCGTATGCCGCCCACTGGTAACTGCTCCAGGGAACCCGTGCAGGGCCTCTCACACGAGAATGAGCACGCCCATACACATAACGACTAGGCAGAATACCCGCGGCGCCCCGGACGGGTCAAAACGTGCTCGTCCCGGGAGCCCGGGACCGCGGCAGGACCGGCCGCTCCGGAGGGGTCCGGGGCCGCCGGGGCGCGGGCCGCGCCCCGCAGCCCGACGGCCGCGACGAGCCCGCACAGCGTCGCACAGTCCAGGAAGGCCCGGCGCACCTCCGTGTCCAGCCAGGGCCAGGCGAGCCCCGGCACCTGCGGCAGCAGCGCCAGCCAGAACCAGCCGCCGCCCGCCGGGGCGCCCACCGCCGTCGCCCCGGCGACCAGGAGCGGCACCGCCACCAAGAGGTAGTGGTCGTACGAGGGCCGGGAGACGAGGAAGGCGGACAGCATCAGGAGCGCCGCCGTCTCGGAGATCCGGGCCGCGTCCCCGTCGCCGCTTCCCCCGCCCGCCCGGCTCACCGCGCTCGCCCCGCTCGCCCAGCGCCGCCACGCGCACCACAGCCCGGCCGCCGCCCCCGCCAGCGCGATCCCGGTCGCGGCGGGCGCCGGGAGGCCGAGCCGCGCGAGCACCGCCCCGGGCGAGGCCTCGTAGAGCCGTACGAAGCCGTCGTCGCCGCGCAGCAGAAAGGGCAGCGTCCGCGTGACGAAGCCCGCCGGGTCCGGCATGGCCAGCGCCGCCCCGAGCGAGGCCACGACCGGCACCAGGACCACCGCCGCCAGAGCGGGCCCGCGCCGGGCGAGCACGAACAGCAGGGCGACCGGCGCGAGCAGCGGCTTGAGCGCGAGCGCCGCGCCGAGCACGAGCCCCGCCGCCGTCCAGCGGTCGCGCGCGGCGAGCAGCAGCGCGCAGGGCAGGGCGACGGCCGCCGTCACGGTCCAGTTCCCGAGGGCGACGAGATGGGCGAAGGGCGCGAACCCGAGCACGAGCGCGAGCAGCCCGCCGACCGCGAGGCGGCTGCGCCACGGCACCCCGTGCAGCCGCAGCGCCGCCGCCCACCCGGCGACGAGCCCGCAGGTCACCAGCGCCGGGACGGTCCAGCGCAGCACCCCGGCCGGCAGCAGCGCCTGCGGTACGGCGGCGAGCACGGCGCTCGGGAAGTACAGGAAGTGCGGATCCGCGTACGGCGATCCCCCGTCGAGCCACACCCGCGCGGCGTGCACGACGATCCCGTTGTCCATGCCGCCCGCGACGCTGCGCAGGGAGGCGTGCAGGGGGACGGCGACGAGCACCACCGCCAGCGCGGCCCAGCCGAGCGGGGAAGCGGGCAACAGCAGCCGCCGCGACATGGGTGATGTGCCCTGGTTCATTCGGATAACGGTAGGTCACGTTCCCCCGGAGGCCCGTACGTTGACGGTCGCGGCCGCGCCGCGGGCGCGCCCCTCCCACCGGCCGTCGGCCGGTAACCACCGACCCGGGGACGGCCCGCGGCCCGGGCGTCCTAAGATGCGCGCATGAGTTTCGGGCAAGGGGGAGCCCCGTGGGGCCCCGACGACAACGGATCCACCCCGGACTGGGCCGCCCTCGCCGAGGCCTCCGAGGCCCGCGCCCGCAAGCGCCGCTGGCTGATGATCGGCGGCGCCGTCGTGGCCACCCTCGCGGTCGGCTCCGTCGTCGCATGGGGCATCGTCTCGGCGAACAAGGACAGCGAGGCGGCCGGCAAGCCGGCCGACCAGCTGCCCAGCACCGCCGACATCCCGAGCGAGGGAAGGACGCCGGGCCCGTCCTTCGAGGCGACGACCCCGCCGCCGCCGCTCGACCCGAACGACTTCATCGACAGCGCCGCCAAGGACAAGGCGCCGCTGAACGAGGACACCCTCTTCCCCGGCGCCTCCGTGACGACCGGAGGCGCCGTCTACAAGAAGGGCGCCTCGACCCACACGGCGAAGTGCTCCTCGGCGGCGCAGGGCGCCCTGACGGGCGTACTGAAGAACAACGGCTGCACGCAGATGATCCGCGCCACCTACACCAAGGGCGACTCCGCGGTGACCGTCGGCGTGGCCGTCTTCGACACCAAGGCGAAGGCCGCCAAGGCCGCCGCCGAGTACAAGCTGAAGGGCGCCGTGGTCTCGCTGCCCGGCTCCGGCGTGCCCACGTTCTGCCGCACCACGGTCTGCCGCCAGACCTCCAACTCGGTCGGCCGCTACGTCTACTTCACCAACGGCGGTCTCACGAACGGCAAGGACGCCACCAAGCAGGACAAGACCCTGTTCACCCTCGGCGACGACCTGCGCGCCTACACGTTCCAGCAGATCCAGCGGCGCGGCCAGACCCAGGCCTCGGCCGCGGCCACCGCCGGCTGACAGCAGCCGTCATGACGGGGCATCAGCAGCAGCCGGCGCCCGGCAGGGTCCGCTTGTTGCGCGCCTCCTTGCTGCGCGCGGCGAGCAACGCGTCGGCCGGGTAACCGACTTCCTCCAGCGTCAGACCGTGCGGCCGCACCACGTGCACGGCCGAGTCGCGCACCCCGGCGGCGAGCACCTTGCCCGGCCAGTCGCTCGGCCGGTGCCCGTCGCCGACGAACAGCAGCGCGCCGATCAGCGAGCGCACCATGTTGTGGCAGAACGCGTCGGCCTTCACGGTCGCGGTGACGATGCCGTCGTCGCCGCGCACGAGGCTCAGCTCCTGGAGCGTGCGGATCGTCGTCGCGCCCTCACGCTTCTTGCAGTACGCCGCGAAGTCGTGCTCCCCGAGCAGTCGGCCGGCCGCCTCGTTCATCGCGTCGACGTCCAACGGCCAGTCGTGCCACAGGACATGACCCCGCAACAGCGGGTCGACACCGCCCGGGTGGTCGGTCACGCGGTAGGCGTAGCGCCGCCACACGGCGGAGAAGCGCGCGTTGAACCCGCTGGGCGCCTCGGCCACCCGCCAGACCCGCACATCGTGCGGCAGCCGCCCGGCCAGCCGGCGCAGCAGCCGCTCGCGGTGCTCCGCCCACAGTTCGCCGGGCAGGTCCACATGGGCCACCTGTCCGCGTGCGTGCACCCCGGCGTCCGTGCGCCCGGCCACCGTCAGCTGGTAGGTCTCGGCCGACCGCGTCACCGTCCGCAGCGCGCTCTCGATCTCGCCCTGCACCGTCCTGGTCTCCTGCCGGAGCTGCTTGGCCCACCCGGAGAAGTCCTTGCCGTCGTACGACAGATCGAGCCGCACCCGCACGAACCCGTCCGCTACCTCGTCACTCACCCGTGCATCCTCTCAACAACGCGAAGCGGGCCCGTCCCGGTGAAGGAACGGACCCGCTCGACACACCCCGAAGGGGCGCGGGGAACTGCGCGATCAGCCACG
>NZ_WWIA01000027.1 GCF_009870065.1 Streptomyces sp. SID5785
GGGTCGAGCGCCGGGTCGCCGATCTCGGTCAGGGCCTGGTTCGCGGCGCGCAGATCGAGCAGCAGGGCGCCGCCGTCCCGCCGGGCGGCCTGCGTCCCGGTCGTCGGCAGGCGGTGCACGGTGTCGGTGATCCGGACGCGGACCGTGCCGGTCGGCACCGGCAGATCCATCGTGCCGCCGACCTCGAGCCCGGCCGACGCCAGGAACCGGTCGCTGGCCACCGCCGGGATCGTGAGCGGGACCCGCCGGTCCATCGTGAGCCGCACGGTCGTCGTGGGCCGCTCCACGAACCGGTCGTTCTCCTCGGCGGGGAGGAAGCCGGTGCGGTACGTGAACGAGAGCCCGGTTCCTGCCTGGTGCACGGCGGGCGGCGCGGGGCGCTCGTCCTCGCCGGAGGCGGTGCCGTCGTCCTCCGTGGCGGCGGAGGGGAGCAGGACGCGCCAGGCGGACCCGGACACGGCGAGCGGGCGCTCGGTGCCGCCGGCCGACCGGGCCCGTGCGGAGCGCAGCACGACCTTCTGCTCGGCGTCCTGGTCGAGGTGCTGCTGCGTCACGAGTTCGACGCCGGTCAGCCGCAGCGGGTGCGGCGCCGTGCCGAGGTCCAGGGTGATGCGGTGCGGGCGTCCGTCGACGGGCAGATCACCGGCGATCTGGTGGTACGGGATGCCGAACCGGTCCTCCAGCGTCACCGCCACCGACGTCGTCTCGCCGGCCGGTGCGCCCTTTTCGCCGGACACCGTGGTCGCGCTCATGCCGAGCACGACGGCGCGCGTGCCCGCGGGCAGTTCCACGCCGCCCGCGGGCGTCTTCCGCGCCGGGCGGACCGAGCGGAGCAGCCGGTCGGGGTCGGTGCCGGAGAGGTCGTCGCGGAGCAGCATCCCGTCGTGGATCCGGCTGGTGTCCAGGGCGAGCGCCGTGGCGGTGCGCCCGTTCTGCAGCGGCACCTCGATGCGCCGCGCGGGCGCCGCGTCGGACACGCCGGGCAGCGCCGGGAAGGCCACCGCCTGCCCCATGCCGGGCTCCGTGCCCTGCACCCGCACCGACGCGCCGGCCCGGAAGTCGGCCTGGTCGCGCTGGGACCGGTCCCAGGAGGCGCCCTGGCCGACCGCCAGCATGCCGAGCGCGGAGGCGAGGACGAGCAGCAGCACCTGGACG
>NZ_WWIA01000266.1 GCF_009870065.1 Streptomyces sp. SID5785
ACCTGCGGCGTTGTCGTCGGTTGTCAATGCTCCGCATTGCCGCCCTCCTCCGCCTTGCATCTCGACGCACCAGACCCCGCTCACCAGCACAGATCAGCCCGGGCCACCCGGACGCGACCTGATCCGCCGGACAGGCCCTAGGGCCGCGGGAGACGCCTCGACAGACCCTGAAGCCCCGGGCGCCGCGCACGCGGCACCCGGGGCTTCAGTGGCCCGCGTGCGGTGCCCCTACGCGGCCGGCCGGCCCATCGCCCGGTACGTCCACCCGGCCTCGCGCCAGCGGACCGGGTCCAGCGCGTTGCGCCCGTCGAGCAGGACCCGGGCCGAGGCGACCGCGCCCAGCTCCGCCGGGTCCAGCTCCCGGAACTCGCGCCACTCCGTCAGGTGCAGCACGATGTCCGCGCCCCGCACCGCCTCCAGCGCCGACTCCGCGTACCCCAGCGTCGGGAACAGCCGCCGGGCGTTGTCCATGCCCTTCGGGTCGTAGACCGTCACCTGGCCGCCCTGGAGCTGGATCTGCCCCGCCACGTTCAGCGCGGGCGAGTCCCGCACGTCGTCCGAGTCCGGCTTGAACGCCGCACCGAGCACCGCGACCCGCTTGCCCAGGAACGGCCCGCCGCCGAGCGCCTCGCGCGCCATCTCGACCATCGCGCCGCGCCGCCGCATGTTGATCGAGTCGATCTCGCGCAGGAACGTCAGCGCCTGGTCCGCGCCCAGCTCGCCCGCGCGCGCCATGAACGCCCGGATGTCCTTCGGCAGACAGCCGCCGCCGAACCCGATCCCGGCCCGCAGGAACTTGTGCCCGATCCGGTCGTCATAGCCGATCGCCTCCGCGAGCTTCGCGACGTCACCGCCGGCGGCCTCGCACACCTCCGCCATCGCGTTGATGAACGAGATCTTGGTCGCCAGGAACGAGTTGGCCGAGGTCTTCACCAGCTCGGCGGTCGGGTAGTCCGTCACGACGAACGGCGTGCCCTCGGCGACCGGCGTCGCGTACACGTCCCGCAGCAGCTTCTCGGCCCGCTCGCTGCGCACGCCGACCACGATCCGGTCCGGGTGCAGCGTGTCGTTCACGGCGAAGCCCTCCCGCAGGAACTCCGGGTTCCACGCGAGCTCGGTGCCCTCCGGGAGCAGCCGCTCGAGCCGCTCCGCGGACCCGACCGGCACCGTGGACTTGCCGACGACGAGCGCGCCGGGCTTCAGGTGCGGCGCGAGCGCGCCGAACGCGGCGTCGACGTACGACATGTCGCACGCGTACTCGCCGTGCTTCTGCGGCGTGTTCACGCACACGAAGTGCACGTCGCCGAAGGCGGCCGCCTCCGCGAAGTCCATCGTGAAGCGCAGCCGACCGCTCGACCCCTCGATCCCGGCGACGTGCCGGCGCAGCAGCTCCTCGAGACCGGGCTCGTACATCGGGACCTCGCCCCGGGTGAGCATCTCGATCTTCTCGGGGACCACGTCGAGCCCCAGCACCTCGAAGCCGAGCTCGGCCATGGCCGCGGCGTGCGTGGCGCCGAGGTATCCGGTGCCGATCACGGTGATCTTCAGGGGCATGAGGAGGGGCTCCAGGGGTGTCGGTGCTGGGTCGCCGTCCGCGGTGGTGCCGCGACGCGCGCCCGAGCATAGTCGGGGTATGAGAGACGACCGGAGGGGGCAGGTCCAGGCTGTCGCGTAGCTCACGTATCCGTCGTGAGGGCCGAGGCCTAAGATTTGGGTTACTTAACGGTAATTAGCGTCGCTTGGAGTGAGAGACCTTGGCCGGATCGGCTGATTTCGACCTGTACCGCCCGTCCGAGGAGCACGACATGCTCCGGGAGACGGTCCGTGCGCTGTCCGAGGCGAAGATCGCCCCGCACGCCGCCGCGGTCGACGAGGACGCCCGCTTCCCGCAGGAGGCCCTCGACGCGCTCGTCGCCTCCGACCTCGCCGCCATCCACGTCCCCGAGGCCTACGGCGGCGCCGGCGCCGACGCGCTCGCCACGGTCATCGTGATCGAGGAGGTGGCCCGCGCCTGCGTCTCGTCCTCCCTGATCCCGGCCGTGAACAAGCTGGGCTCGCTCCCCGTCATCCTCTCCGGCTCCGAGGAGCTGAAGAAGAAGTACCTGGGCCCGCTGGCCAAGGGCGACGCGATGTTCTCGTACTGCCTCTCCGAGCCGGACGCGGGCTCGGACGCCGCCGGCATGAAGACCCGCGCGGTCCGCGACGGCGACTTCTGGGTGCTCAACGGCGTGAAGCGCTGGATCACCAACGCGGGCGTCTCCGAGTACTACACGGTCATGGCCGTCACCGACCCCGAGAAGCGCTCGAAGGGCATCTCCGCGTTCGTCGTCGAGAAGTCCGACGAGGGCGTCTCCTTCGGCGCCCCGGAGAAGAAGCTCGGCATCAAGGGCTCCCCGACCCGCGAGGTCTACTTCGACAACGTCCGCATCCCCGCGGACCGCATGATCGGCGCCGAGGGCACCGGCTTCGCCACGGCGATGAAGACCCTCGACCACACCCGCATCACCATCGCCGCCCAGGCCCTCGGCGTGGCCCAGGGCGCCCTCGACTACGCCAAGGGCTACGTCCAGGAGCGCAAGCAGTTCGGCAAGCCGATCGCCGACTTCCAGGGCATCCAGTTCATGCTCGCGGACATGGCGATGAAGATCTCCGCCGCCCGCGCCCTGACCTACCAGGCCGCCGCCGCCTCCGAGCGCGGCGACGCCGACCTGACCTACCTGGGCGCCGCCGCCAAGTGCTTCGCCTCGGACACCGCCATGGAGGTCACGACGGACGCCGTCCAGCTCCTCGGCGGCTACGGCTACACGCGCGACTACCCGGTCGAGCGCATGATGCGCGACGCGAAGATTACCCAGATCTACGAAGGCACGAACCAGGTCCAGCGCATCGTCATGGCGCGCAACCTGCCGTAGCGCAGGCGTGAACAGCAGAGGAAGGGCGTCCGGGACACCGGGCGCCCTTCCTCTTTCCGGGCAAGGGAAGCGCGAGACATGGATGCTGCCGTGTTCCATTGAGGCAGCGATGACGAAGAAGCTGACGTTCGACGGCGGCTGGGACGCGACCGTGACGGACGAACCCCTCGATCTCCTGCCCCGGCTCCGCGCAATGTCCCTGATCGTCGCGCCCTACGCGGACCGAGTGGAACGGGAGAAGTTCCTGGCGGACACGTTCGGCAGCCAGGACTGGCTGTGGGACCTGCCCGACGTCTTCCGCTTCGACCCGGGCAGCCGACGGCTTGCCGGGGTCGAGCTCCAGGTGCCGGAGGAGGCAGCCCCGGCCGAGGACGTGGCCCGCCTGCCCGTTTCACCCGCGGTACGCCCGGGTGGACTGCGGGCGGACGAGGTCAAGCCCTTCCGGCACGAGATCTGCACGGTGCTGTGCCGTGCACCCGGCGACGCCGTGCTGACCTGCCTGCGGGACCTCGGCGTCCTCGACGAACCGGTGGAAGCCCGCATCGGGATCGCCCCCGGCCTGGCGCTCCTCGTGCAGCACGGCGCGGTCGTGGGCTGGAGCCTCACCGACCCGGTGCGGTATCTGACCACGTCGTACCGCGACCCTGACCCGAAGCCGCCCGCGGCCGTCACTCGGCACATGTTCAGCGAGTGCCTGGACCTGATCACCGATCCGGAGGTGGTCGACGATCTGGTGGACGGGGAGCCGGGCGCGGTGGCCCGGCTCCGGGCGGCCGACGAGGCGCTGCGCACCCAGGCGGAGGATCCGCACCGGGCGGCGGCCCTGCGCGAGCTCATCGCCCAGTACGTCGAGGACTACGGGGACGGGTGACCCCGGTCAGTCGCTGGTGACCGTGACCTTCTCGTCGTTGTTGAACTGGTCGACCAGCTGCTTGACCTTGGCCTTGTCCCACAGGAGGTTGCCGCCGGTCGAGCCGTTGGTCGGCATGTTCATCGACGTGCCGTCGCCGCCGGAGACGGACTTCATGGCCATGAACATCGAGCCGAGGTCCCACAGGCTCATGTCCTTGTCGACGACCAGCGAGTCCAGGCCCGCGCCCATCGTGGGGTAGAGCTTGAACGGGTTCATGACGGTCGTGGGGGAGGCGACCTTGTGGGCCAGGGCCGCGAGGAACGCCTGCTGGTTCTTGGTGCGCTGCAGGTCGGAGGCGGCGAAGGCGTGCCGGGTGCGGACGAAGGCGAGGGCCTGCTGGCCGTTGAGAGTCTGCTTGCCCTTCTCGAAGTCGGCGCCGGACCACTTGTCCTTGAAGCCCTCCTTCAGGTCCATCTCGACGCCGCCCACCGCGTCCACGATGTTGGCGAAGCCGGCGAAGCCGATCTCCGCGTAGTGGTCGATGTGCAGGCCGGTGTTGGACTCGACGGTGCGGACCAGGAGCTCCGGGCCGTCCTCCGCGTAGGCGGCGTTCAGCTTCACCTGGCGGCCGGTGCCCGGGTAGAGCTTGCCGGACTCGGCGCCCTTGAAGGACGGGATCGTGACGTTCGAGTCGCGGGGCAGCGAGACGAGGGTGTCGCCGTTGCCGCCGACGTGCAGGATCATCATCGTGTCCGTGCGCTTGCCCTCGGCGGAGCCGGTGTGCAGCTTCTTCTTCTGCTCGTCGCTCATGCCCTCGCGGCTGTCGGTGCCGACGATGAGGTAGTTGGTGCCGTCGCCGGCCTCCGGGCGGTCGATGACCTTGGAGAGGTCGACGTCCCGGTGCAGCTTGGAGTCGGCCCAGAAGTACGTGGCGATGCTGGTCACGGCGACCACGGCGACGACCGTGATCACGGTCCACTTGATGCGTCTGCCCCAGTTCGCGGGGCGGCGGGCCGGGCGGCCGGTCGGCGGCCCGTAGTCGTCACCGCCGCCACCGTGCCCGGCGCGGCTCTGCTGGCCGTAGACCTGTCCGGTGTTGTAGCCGCTGTCGTAGGACGGCTCGTCGCCGTACCCGTCGTCGTACGCGGGCGGCGGCTGCTGCTGCGGTACGGGACGCTGCACATGCCGCATCGTGCGCGCGCCTTCGGGGCGGGCGCTCGCGCTGCCTCGGCCGTAGCCGCCGCGCGAGCCACCACCCTGCCTGTCGCTCCACCCCTCGGGCCAATCGTTCATACGGCCCAGTGTGCCGTGCGGGGACCCGGCCCTTACAAGGGCGGTCGGTAAATAGCACCAGGGCTGTTGCAGAGCTGACACAAACCGGCCGCGCATAGGGTGGGTGCCATGACAGACCAGGCCCACGGCGCGGAATCTGAAATTCCGGGCAAGCCGACCTCCGCATCCCGCACGACGTTGTCGCACATCATGACGCACAACGACACCAACCTCCTGGGCACGGTGCACGGCGGCGTGATCATGAAATTGGTGGACGACGCCGCGGGCGCGGTGGCCGGGCGGCACTCCGGCGGGCCCGCGGTCACGGCGTCCATGGACGAGATGGCGTTCCTGTCGCCGGTCCGCGTCGGCGACCTCGTCCATGTGAAGGCGCAGGTGAACTGGACCGGGCGGACCTCCATGGAGGTCGGTGTGCGGGTTCTCGCCGAGCGGTGGAACGAGTCGACGCCGCCGCAGCAGGTCGGCTCCGCGTACCTGGTGTTCGCGGCCGTCGACGCGGACGGCAAGCCGCGGACGGTGCCGCCCGTGCTGCCGGAGACCGACCGGGACCGGCGCCGCTACCAGGAGGCCCAGATCCGGCGCCAGCACCGCCTGGCACGCCGCCGGGCGATCAAGGAGCTGCGCGCCGCGTCCGCGCCGGAACGGGACTGAACCCGCGGGCCGGGCACTCGGGCGCGGTCAGGGGCACACCACCTCGTCGCCCGTGACCGCGCCGAACTCTCCCTGGTGTGCGTCCTCGGCCCGCACCCGCGTCACCCCCTTGTAGTCCGACCCGGCGACGACCTTGAGCGTGGCGCCCTGGTTCTCGACCGACTTCAGCCGCGCGCCCGGCAGCGCCGCCGCCAGGGACTTCGCCGAGCGGTCCCAGCGCGGGTCGTACAGGACGAGCGTGTGCTGCGTCCCGCGGTCGTCCGCGTTCACGGGCGCCCCTGACGTGCGGAAACCGGTCTTCTTCAGGGCCTTGTCGACCTTCATGCCGAGCCCGGCCGTCTTCGTCCCGTTCTCGACCTGGACCCGGATCTGCTGCGGGGAGACCCCGACGACCTTCGCCTTCTTCTTCTTGCGGTGCGAGGCGAGCGGCTTGTCGTCGCGCAGGGCCTGGAACAGCTTGCGGGACTTGACCGGGTCCCACTTCACGGTGGAGCCGATGCCCTTGACCGGGTAGCTCATGTCGCCGATCGGCACCGTCGTGAACTCCGACGAGGACGGCGAGAAGTTCCGCATGGCCTGCGCGAGGTCGACCATCTGGTCCGACCCGAACCCCTTGTCGGCCCGGACCGAGCTGAGCAGGGTGCGGGAGACGTCGCGGAACTTGACCGGATTCAGCAGCACGCCCGACGAGGTCGTCGCCGAGATGAGGGAGGCCAGGAAGCGCTGCTGGCGCTGCATGCGGCCCAGGTCGCTGGCGCTGTCGGCGTGCCGAGAGCGGACGTACTGCAGGGCCTGCCCGCCGTTGAGCCGGTGGGAGCCGACCGCGAGGTCCAGTCCGGTGTAGGAGTCCTTCAGGGGCTTCGCCGTGCAGACCTCGACGCCGCCGAGCACGTCGACGGTCCGCATGAAGCTGGTGAAGTCGACCTCCAGATAGTGGTCGATCTTGACGTGCGTCATGTTCTCGACGGTGCGCACGGTCAGCTGCGGCCCGCCCTCCGCGTACGCGGCGTTGAGCTTGACCGGGTGCGGGTGGTGCTTCTCGCCGGTGGTGCGGTCGGTGTGCGCGGGCATCTCCGCGTAGGAGTCGCGGGGCAGGGAGACGACCGAGGCCCGCTCGTGGTCGGCGGAGATGTGCACGATCATGACGGTGTCCGTGCAGTGGCAGGGGGCGCCGCCGAGCCGGTACTTCTTCTTCTCGGCCGGGGTGATCTTGTCGCGGCCGTCGGTGCCGACCAGCAGGACGTTCGTGCCGTGTCCGGCCGCCGGCCGGTTCTTCATGTCCTTGAACGGGTCGATGCGGTCGATGCCGTTGTCGAGGCCCGTGACCAGTGCGTGGCCGACGCCGGACGCGGCGAGGACGGTGACGGAGAGGGTGGTCGCCACGCGCATGGACCACCGTGGCCGTCGCCTGCGCATCGGCCGGACCGGCGGCCGGTGGCCCTGCCCGGGCCGCGGCGGGCGTTGCGGGCGGGCGGGCGAGCGGGGCGGCGTGGGCACGAGGGGACACCTCCGCGACGGCGGGCGTGGGATCCTGAGCACCGTAGGCCGATACGATCTCCTGCCCGCGGTAGCGACCCGGGCGGCGCGCGCCGGTGTCCCCCATTGGCGGTAACGCGCGACGGCTGTCGCGGTGGGACCGCGACAGCCGTCAGGAAGCAGGCGCTTCGTTCCGCGGGGCTCAGCCGCAGTGGAAGTAACCCGAGTACGGGACGTGGTCCTGCAGGAAGTTCGTGCCGCCGTTGGGACGCCACATGTCCAGCTCGAAGTTGATGCAGGTGCCCTTGCCGTTGACCTTGATCGGGCCCGCGCTGTAGAGGAAGGTGCCGCTGTCGTTGGCGTGTCCGCCGGCCTTGGTCCACAGGTCCAGGTTCATGCGGGAGCTGACGCCGTAGTAGGAGCCCGCCTTGACGGACTTCGCACAGTTGTAGGTGCCGTCCCAGTACAGGTACGTCGTGGCGACGTGCGGGTGCGAGCTCTTGGTGTAGTCGTAGTGGTTGATCTGGTCGATCAGGGTGCCGCTGCACGACGTGGCGGCGGACGCCGCGGGGGCGGTGGCGACGGGGATCGCCACGCCGAGACCGAGGACCATGGCGGCGGTGGTGACCCAGTGGGTGGCCCTGAACTTGACGTGCTTGAACATCAGTTGAAGTCCTCTAGTGTCGAGACGCGATGAAGCCGCCCACCTCGGCACGGGTTCCTGTGAAGCCTCTGTGAACGGCGTGGGGATCGTGACATGCCCCTGCCACCGAATGATCGTTTATCGTCGTCGACGACCGAAAGAAGACGTCAGTTGACTCAAAACAGCGGAACCGCCCCCGCGGAGGGGACGGTTCCGCTGATGGGGCGGCGACTACCAGCGGTAGGGCGCGTACACGTCCATGCACTGGTCCTTGTCCGAGCCGTTGATGGCGTCGGAGTTCTCCGGGAGGCTGCCGGGCGACGGCGCCGCCTTCTTCGGATAGGCCGTCCCCGAGCGCCAGTCGGCTCCCACGACGACCGTGACGCCGGACGCGTCGGTGGACCTGCGCACCGAACTCACCGGAATCCCCAGCGACTTGGCGACCTGCACGGCGTCGCCCTTCAGCTCGGCGCTCGGGTACCGCACCACGGTGCGGGCCTCGGCGGCGGCGGGCGACGTGTCCTTCACCGCGCGCGTGTACCCCTTGTCCGCCAGTTCCTGGGCGATCGTCTCCGCGCGCCCGGGAACCGCCGCCTGGGTGTCGGACCCCGTGCCGTTCACCACCGTCACGCCGATGCGGTCCGGCGAGGACGACGGGGTCGGCGTCGGGGACGGCGACGCGTCACCGTTCTTGTCGTCCTTCTCGGGCTTGCCGTTCTTGTCGAAGGGCACGTCGTCACGGAGCATCTGCCACATCTGCTCCGCGTCCGCGCCGTCCGGCAGCACGTGGTTCCTGTCCTGCGGATCCTCGATGTTCGGCATCGTCGCCATCGTGACGCGGTCGGTCGGCACCGACTTGAGCTCCATCGCCATGTCGTAGAGCTTCTTCACCGTGCCGATCTCCTTGGAGACCGTCAGCGAGTCCGTGGCCGTCTCCGCCAGGTTGCGCAGCCGCCCGGCGTCCGTGAAGACGTTCTGGTCCTTCAGCTTGCGGATCATCGAGTTCAGGTACATGTGCTGGGCGCGCGCCCGCATCTGGTCACTGCCCCACGCGTGCCGGGTCCGCAGCCACTGCAACGCCTGCTTGCCCTTCACCGAGTGCGTCCCGGCCTTCATCTTCAGGCCGGAACCACCGGACACCGCGGCGGTCGGGCGGTCCCACACGTTCTGCTTCACACAGACGTCGACCCCGCCGACCGCGTCCGCCATGTCGACCACACCGGCGAAGTCGATCGTCATCCAGTGGTCGATGTACACCCCGGTGAGCTTCTCCCACGTGGCCAGGGTGCAGCCGGCGCCGCCGCGCGCCAGCGACTCGTTGATGATGGCGTTGGTCGCCGGGAAGACCTTGCCGGTCTCCGGCTCGGTGCACTGGGGGATGGCCACGCGGGTGTCGCGCGGAATGCTCACGAAGGCGGCGCTCTTGCGGTCCGCCGACAGGTGGATGAGCAGCTGCACGTCCCCCAGCGGCGGATTGCCCGCGTTGTCCTTGCTGCCGCCGAGCTTCACGTTCTCCGCAGAGGAACGGCTGTCGGAGCCGATCAGCAGGATGTTGAGCGGGGTCTGGCCCGCCGCGTTGGGCTTGCGCTTCGTGACGCCGGTCTCGGCGCTGCTGCGCTCACCCTTCTTGATGTTGCCGTTCAGATGCCGGTAGTAGAGGTAACCGGCGCCCGCCGTGCCGATGAGCAGGACGACGAGCGTCCCCGCGATCCAGCCCAGCACCCGGCGGCGGCGCCGCCGCGGCCGCCCGGCCCCCCGCCGGTGACCGCGCCGGCCGCCCCCCTGGCCTGCGCCGTCCCCACGGTCCCCCCGGCCCGTGTGTTCCGTGCGTTCCGTGCGGTCCGCCGGATCCGCCTGCGCGGTCCGCCCGCGTATGCTGCTGCGCCCCACCCCTGCCCGCCCTCCCCGTCGTCGGCCATCCCCCGGCCGCCCCGCTGTCCGATTCGCTTACTGGTGCGTCGAGTGCTTAGACAGCCTTGAGGCGACCAAGGTTGGTCAGCTGGCGCACTCGGCTTGGTCGGCCGTGGTCTTGTCCACGTCCGGCGCCTTGTCCGGCGCACTGCTGAAGGGCTCCCCGGGACCCTGGAAGTCGGCGCCGAGCGTCAGCACGATCGCGGGCAGCCCCTGGTCGTTGGTCCTGCTCTTGCCGGGCTTCAGCGCCGAGCCGGGCAGGTCCATGATGTCGGCGAGCCGCCGGGCCTGGTCGGCCTGGTCGGGCGCGTACTCGAGCGTCGTCTTCGTCTGCTTCGCCGGGGAGTTGCCCAGCTGGCTGGACTTGGTCACGCCCTCCTCGGTCTGCAGCCAGGTGAGCGTGGACTGCGCGGCGCCGATCGTGTCGCTGCCGTTGTAGATGTCGACGCGCACGTCGGAGGCGGCGGACTTCTCGCCCTTGAGCTTCGCGGCGTCCGCGGCCTTCTGCTTCTCCTTCTGCTGCTTCTTGGTCTGCGTCAGCGAGACGTCGTCCTTGATGGCGTCGAAGATCGGCGGCGCCGCCGTCTCGTTCAGGATCACCGTCTTGTGGACCACGCCGTCCGCCGGGTTGTCGAGCACGGGGACCGTCGCGAACGAGAGGTTCTTCGGCGGTACCTTCTTCAGCTCCAGGGCGACGTCCTTGAGCTTGTTCAGACTTCCTATGCCCTTGTCCACGGTGAGCGCCTTGGTCGCGGCCTCGGCGAGACCGGTCAGCTTGCTCGGGCTGGTCAGCGTGTCGCTCGAACTCATCTTCCGGGCGAGCGAACCGAGGAACTGCTGCTGCACCTTGATGCGGTCCAGGTCGCCCTCGTTGCCGAAGCTGTGGCGGGTACGGACGAAGGCGAGCGCCTGCTCGCCCTCGACGACGCTCTTGCCCTTGGGGAGCTTGAGATGGGACTTGGGGTCGTCCACCGCGTGGGCGACACAGACCTCGACGCCGCCGACCGCGCTGGACAGCGTCTTGACCGCGTTGAAGTCGGCCATCATGAAGTGATCGACGGTGATGCCCGTGATCTCCTTGATGGTCTTCATCGTGCAGCCCGCGTCCCTGCCCTGCACGCCCAGGCTGGTGTTGAAGCGGTCGTTGTCCGTGCCCGGGATGGTCTTGAGCTCGCCGTCCTCGCCCTTCACCTGGCAGTCCGGCACGTCCACGATGAGGTCGCGCGGGATGCTCAGCGCGGTCGCGTTCGAACGGTCCTTGGAGACGTGCAGCAGCACGTTGGTGTCGGCGTGGCCGGTGCTTCCGGCGTCGCCGTAGCCCTCGTTGCCCTTGCCGGTGCGCTTGTCGGTGCCGATGACCAGGATGTTGAAGGCCTCGTCCTTGCTGAAGCCGTTCTTCGCGCCGACGACGTCCTGCGTCGTGATGTTGCCGTTGAGGTGCTCGAGGTAGAGGTACATCGCCCCGGCGCCCGCGAGGACGACGAAGGCCATCGAGCCCGAGGTCCACAGCAGGATCTTCTTGGCCTTCGACTTCTTCTTCGGCTTCGAGCGGCGCCGCCCGGTGTCGGGCGTCAGGGCCTGCGGATCGCGCCGCCTGCGCTGGGAGGGGACGTCGCGTCCACCGCCCGGCCGGTCCGGCTGCTCCTGCGGCTCGCGCCGCTCCCGCTGACCGCCCTGCCGCCGACGGCCGCCGCCGGTGGCTCCGCCGCGCGGACCGGGCACCCCCGACTGCTCAGCGGAAGGATTCAGTCGCAGTTCGTAATCACCGGTCTGCGGGTTCAGGACCCACTGGTCTGCGGGGTCGATTCCGTTCTCCCGCCCACGGCCTTGCGCGTCCACGGTTGTCTGTGTCCTCCGTCGGGGCCACGCGGCGCCCCACCCCCCTTAAAAGCGGGCGCCCGGTCAAAGTCGGTCTGCAGTGCACGACCTTGCCCGAAGCGTGGCCGGGTGCACCGGATCGCTCACACTATCCGCCCAGTTCAGCGCCGGGCGACGACGGTGACAAATTCCACTCCCCTACAACTGGGCATTCCGGCGCATATCTTTGAACCTGTGTGCCCGCTGATGACTTCCGCTTTACCCAGGGGTGGTTGAGGGGGGTGTGCAGGGGTACGGGGAGCCCTCAGCGGCAGGCGTCCTGGTCGGCCGTATTGCCCCGGAACGTGGGAGCGGGCGTCGGGTCGCCGACCACCTCGCGGGTGCCGACGGGTGCACCCACGGCGCCCTGTTCACCGCTTTCATCCCCATAGGTGACGGTTCCGTCCGACGTGCCGGATCCGTAGGGTTCGTTCTCGCCACGGGCCGCCGCGGGCGTCTCCTTCGTGACGACGACCGGCTTGTCGGCGCGCAGCCGGTCGAAGAGCCGGTTCGCGGCGGGCTGCACGAGCTGGTCGCGGTTGGCGTTGTAGACGTACGCCTCCCGGGGCACGGTCAGGAACTGGATGCGGTCGGTCGTGATGTTCCGCATGCCGCGCACGAGGTCGTACAGGCCGCGCAGGCTCGCCAGGCCCGGGTCGGTGGTCAGCGAGGACGTGGCGGCGTCGAGGACCGGGTAGAGCTTCGCCGGGTTCAGCAGGACGTCGTTGCTCTGCACCTTGGCGACGAGCGCGCCGAGGAAACGCTGCTGACGGTCCATGCGGTCGGTGTCGCTGCCGTTGCCGATGCTCTTGCGGGCGCGGACGTAACCGAGAGCCTGCTCGCCGTTGAGGGTGTGCCGGCCCGCGGGGAGCTTCAGATGGGCGTCGGCGTCGTCGATCGGCTCCTCCAGGCAGACCTGGACGCCGTCCACCGCGTTCACCATGTCCTTGAAACCCTCGAAGTCGACCACCATGTGATGGTCGACGCGGATGCCCGTCAGCTTCTCCACGGTCCGGATCGTGCAGGCCGAGCCGCCCGCCTCGAAGGCGTAGTTGAACATGGCGAACATCGGCTCCATGCGCTTGCCGTGCGGGCCCGTGCACGCGGGCACGTTCACCATCAGGTCGCGGGGGAACGAGACGGCGACCGCGCTCTTCCGGTCCGCGGCCACGTGCAGCAGGATCGTCGTGTCCGAGCGCTGGGTGCCGTCGTTGCGGCCGTACTTGCGGTTCTTGCCCGCGCGCGAGTCGGACCCGATCAGCAGGATGTTCTGCGCGCCGTCGACGAGGACGGTGGGCCGCTCCTTCTCGTACTTGGCGAGCTCGGCGGCCGCGTCGGTGTCCTCGGTGATGTTCCCGTCGAGCTTCTCGTACGCGATCCAGCCCGCACCGCCCGCCGCGAGCACCAGGAACGCCACGGTGCACGCCGCGTACCGCAACCGCCGCCGGCGGCGCCGCACGCGCCAGGCACCGGTCGGGGACGAGCCGGAGCCCGGGCCGAGCGGCGTGGCTGCGGGGTCGGTCACGGGCGGTCCCCCTCCTGGCGGCGTGGCGACGCGGGCCCCGGGCCCGGTCACGCCCCGGGCCACGGAAAGGGCGTCCCTACGACCATGGACCCGGCCACGCCGCGCGGCCGGGGGAGCGGGGCCGAACGGGTGAACGTCGCGGGGTGGAGGCGGCGGGGTGAACGCCGTGGGGTGGAGGCGGTCGGGGTGGTCGGGGTTGGTCGGGTGAACGCCGTGGGGTGGAGACGGTCGGGGGGCGGGCCGGGCGTCGGCCGGGGCTACTTCGCGGTCGCCGTGACGCGCTCGCTGTCGATCCGGCGGGCCAGCGCGTCCTCGCCGAGCCGGTCGAGGTGCCGGCACAGCACGACGGAGCCGCCCGTGGCCAGAGGGGAGAGGAGCCCGGCGCTCAGGCCCTGCCAGGTGTCGTACGAGAGACCGGACAGGAGGCGGGAGCCCGGTCCGGTCAGACCGAGCGGACCGGCGTCGGTGACGGCCCGCTCCACGACCTCCGCTCCCGTCCACTCGGCCCCCGCGACGACGAGAGCGGGCTCGTCCGGGTCGACGGGCGCGAACGGGGCGAACCGGTCGCCCTGCGAGGGCACCTCCACCGCGTAGTCCAGGAAACCCTCCGGCGTCTCCGGGAACCGGCCGCCGAGCGGGCGCAGCGCGAGGGCGACGCGCTCGCCGGAACAGGCGCGGGCCGCGTCCAGCGTGTCCGGTCCGGTGACCACGGCGTCGGCGGCCGCCGGGTCACCGGCGACGTCCGCGACGGCGCCGACCGAGGCGCAGGCCAGCAGCCAGACGGCGGTCTGCCAGTGCGCGGGCAGCAGGACGGCGACGCGGTCGCCGGGCTCGACGCCCAGGTCGCCCTGGAGCAGGTTCGCCGTCTTGGCCACCCAGTTCGCGAACGTGGCCACG